>NZ_JBEYJU010000048.1:0-68305 GCF_040703965.1 Streptomyces sp. NPDC006655
TCGCCGGTTGCGGTGGGGGAAGCGGAGACAAGTCCGACTCGAACAGCAAGATCGCGGGCGCGGACACGGGGGCGGCGGCTTCGGCTTCGCCGAGCACTTCGGCTTCGACGTCCGAGGCGGCAGGGCGCCCCAAGATCAGTTTCCCTTCTTATGCCTCGAATGTCTTCGAAGACCAGAAGTCCGGCGATGGTACGAAAGATGCGATCCTCGCGGACAGCGCTATGAGTATCAATTCCATGGATGACGCGATCTTCCAGGGGAGTGCCAGCACGAAGGCCCTGGGGTTCTACAATGCGGGCAAGGCGCTCGGTGCGGCGATCACCTATGTGCAAGGGTATATCGACAAGGGCGACACATGGGTCGGTAAAACCCGGTACTTCGACCGCACTGTGACGGTGTCCGGAGCCAAGGATGCATACGTCACCTACTGTTCCGACGAGAGCAAGTCGTTCCTGAAAAACAGGAAGACCGGCAAGGTGAAGAACACGCCGACGACCGCGGAAAGCTACGTGCTTTACCACACCAAGCTTACGAAGAATGCCAAGGGTGTTTGGCAGACAACTGACATTGTGCCGAATCGGGGGGACAAGGCGTGTCAGCCGTAAGAAAGTTGGTCCGAGGCGCAGCGGTGTTTTCGCTGGCGTGGGGTTCGGTCTTCGTCTCGCAGGCCGCTTACGCGGGTGGACGCGGGGACGATGGGACTGTGACCACCGAGACGCAGGAGCACGGAGATTCGTCCTCGGACGGGACCCTGTCCTCGACAGCCGGCGCCATCGTCTACGACCGCTCCAAGAACGGTTCCGGTGCCTCCGTGGGACCCGTCACCTCGACCACGTCCTGGACGCCGCCGGCCTGCTGGTACGCCCCCAAGTACAGCCCCGCCGAGTTCAAGGCGTACGTGGAACCGATCTGGGCGGCGGACTCCACGGGATACCAGTGGGACGCCGAGCAGCGTGACCGCTACGTCAACGGTCACCCCTACAAGGACTTCAACGAGGACAAGACCGGCAAGGGCTACTGGTGGGACTCGTACGTCAACAAGTCCTTCCCGCCGGGGTGGGACAAGTGTGACGAGCCCTATTTCTGGGTGGACAAGGGAGCCGCGCCGCCCGCCGACATCCCGAACACCATCTCCACGAAGATCCTCGGCGAACTTGCGTACAACGAGATCCGTGTCCCCACCACAGAGGTGAGCCTGAAACCCGCGGGCACGACCAAGGTCAACCTCGCCACCTGGGCATGGCTGGACAAGGCCACGTTCAAGCCGGTGTCGGTCACCGCCAGCGTTCCGCTGCTCGGCATATCCGCGACGACGACCGCCGAACCCGTCTCCCTCAGGATCGACCCGGGTACTTCTGACGCGGTGACCTATCCGGCTTCCGGAGTCTGCGAGTTCAACAACGGCAGTGTCGGTGAGGAGTACACCGCGGGTGACGCAGGCAAGACGCCCCCCTGCGGGGTGAAGTACCTCCGCTCCTCCGGCAACGGCTCGTACCAGCTCAAGGCGACGGTGACCTGGAAGATCCACTGGACCGGAAGCGACGGCAACGGCGACAACCTCCCCGACGGCGCCTTCGGCCGATCGCAGGACGTCGTCGTGCAGGAGATCCAGTCCGTCAACAGGTGAGAAATGTCGTCCGGTGACGGCGATCGGGACCTGGCCGTGTCACACACAAGTGCACCTGGCCAGGCCTGCACCCAAGCACGCCGCAAGCCTTTTCCGGCTCATCGCAGTAGAGGGTGTAGTCGGGTCTGTCGGTTTTCGAGGTCGCCGGCACGGATTTCAGGCTCGGCTGCACTCCTGTCCGAGCGCGACGAGACGTGCGCTGCGGAACGAGCTATGCACCCTCGTTGTCATCGCGCAGGGAATGGATCATGCTCTGCAGGATTCGGAACGCGTCTGACTGCTCGGTCTCGGTCAGGCCGGCCAGCATTCTGGCCTCGACGGATCGGACGGCTGCGCTCGCCTTCTCGAGGCTTCGTCGGCCGCGAGGCGTGAGCCGCGTGGGAAGCGCCTTCCCGACGGGCGCCTCCGCAGGCCTGGTCACGTAGCCGTCTCGTTCCAAGGCCTGGAGTAGCACGTTCATCGTCTGCCGTGTCACGAACGCGCCTCGCGCGAGCTCGGAGTTCGACAAGCCCGGTCGTTGCGCCAGCAGCTCGAGGCAGGAGTAGTGCGTCACGCTCATCCCGAGCGGCCGCAGCACTTCCTCCATGGCCGCGCGGAGGGCGCTCGACGCTTCTTTGAGCAGGTAGCCCAGTGACGTCTCCAGGTCGACGCCGACACCTTCTTGACTCATGTCAGTATTCTGACATACCTTGCCGCATGTCAGAAAACTGACACGAAAAGAAGGAGTATCATCATGCCCGCCACCGGCCCCGACTTCATCTCGCTCCAAGTGCGCGACCTCGACGCTTCGCAGGCGTTCTACGAGCAGTACCTGGGCCTCGTCCGCTCGCCGGCCGGACCTCCGCACGCCGTCGTCTTCGAGACGAAGCCGATCGCGTTCGCACTCCGCGACGTCATACCCGGCACCGACCTCACATCCATCGCTCAGCCCGGTATCGGTGCCGCGATCTGGCTCCACGCCACCGACGTCCAGGCCATCCACGACGCGCTCGTCGCCGACGGTCACACCATCGTCTCCGCACCGATCGACGGCCCCTTCGGCCGGACCTTCACCTTCGCCGACCCCGACGGCTACCAGGTCACGCTCCACGACCGCGCTTGATCGACCCAACACCACCGGACGATCATCAGCGGTTGCGCCCTGGGCTCGTACGTGACGCCACCTTCTGCCCTGCTGACCTGACGGCGTTCTGCCGGCTGGATGACCTCGGCTTGGAAGTGGTCGGCCAACAGCTGCATCCCGACCACGCCGTGTTGCTCTGTCGAGTGGTCGACCCTGACGACTGGTGCCATGCCTGCGGCTGTCTGGGGGTGCCGCGCGACAGCGTGCTGCGCCGACTGGTGCACGTCCCGCTCGGCTGGCGGGCAACGATCCTGCACGTCCGCATCCGCCGCTACCGCTGTTCGGGCTGTGGGCAGGTCTGGCGCCAAGACACGACCGCGGCCGCCGCGCCGAGGGCGAAACTCTCGACGCAGGCGGTGATGTGGGCGTTGAAGAGTGTCGTCATCGACCGGATGTCGATCGCCCGGATCGCCGCCGGGCTCGGGGTGTCCTGGCACACCGTCAACGACGCCGTCCTGGCGACCGGCCACCAGTTGCTGATCGCCGACCCGACCCGCTTCGACGGTGTCCAAGTCTTGGGCATGGATGAGCGCGCGTGGCGCCACACCCGCCGCGGGGACAAGTTCGTCACCGTCATCATCGACCTCACCCCGGTCCGCGACGGCGCCGGACCGTCGAGACTGCTGGACATGGTCGAAGGCCGATCCAAGCAGGTGTTCAGGACATGGCTCGAGGCCCGGACACCAGCGTTTCGCGACGGGATCGAGATCGTGGCCATGGACGGCTTCACCGGCTTCGAGACCGCCGCAGGCGAAGAAATCCCCGACGCAGTAGCGGTGATGGACCCCTTTCATGTTGTCGCCCTGACCGGCGATGCGCTGGACCGATGCCGCCAACGCGTCCAGCAAGACACCTACGGGCACCGCGGCCGGGTCGGTGATCCGCTCTACGGCATCCGCAGAGTGCTGCGCACCGGTGTCAGCCTGCTCACCGACCGCCAACACGCCCGACTCACCACCGTATTCACCGCCGATGAGCACGCCGCGGTCGAGGCGACCTGGGGTGCCTACCAGCGCATCGTGTCCGCCTACCGGCAACCCGACCGCCGCGCCGGCAAGACCGAACTCGCCGCCGTCATCAAGACGATCAGCCACGGCGTCCCGGCCGGACTGCCCGAACTGAGTCGACTCGGCAGAACACTGAAACAGCGCGCCGCTGACGTGCTGGCCTACTTCGACCGACCCGGCACGTCCAACGGCCCGACCGAGGCCATCAACGGCCGACTCGAACACCTCCGCGGCACCGCCCTCGGCTTCCGCAACCTGATCAACTACATCACGCGCAGCCCGTTTGACACCGCGGTTTCAGACCCCGACTACACCCTCTGCCGCGATGAGCCGGGAATCCTCTGAGGTTACGCAGCATCGGCCCCTCAACCCGCTCGTAGTGGTGCATGGCGTCACCGTTGCGGTTACGCCGGATGAACTCGGCCACGTCGTCCCCCGGCCCGCTGAAGATCTTGCTCCGCAACCCTTCCAGCTGGGCCTTGGGTTCCCTGAAGTGGATGACGGCCGGGACCGCTCGATCAAGGTGCCCGAGTAGCTGCGATCGCCGGGCCCCGTCTCCTCGTCCCGGACTGAGCTGTGCGGGGACGCGCTCGCGGACTACTGGCCGAGGCTGGAGCGGGCCAAGGCCCTGGCGGACACGGCCCTCGCCAAGGCGAAGCGGGCGCAGCCCGACCTCTCCTCATGTGTCCCAGTTTTCCTCGAACCAGTGGCCGACGTCCTGCCACCAGTGCCGGTTCGGGATCCTGCCGTCGGACGCCTCCTTGGGTCAGGCGGGCGACGAAGGAAGCGGCCAAATACAAGGACGATTCCACCGGCAGCAAGTCGGACGGTGACAAGCCGGACGAGGGCAAGAGCCATGCCCATCCCCCCGAGACGGCCCCTTCTCCCGGACCTCTCACCCGCCCCCTCCCCGGGGTGAGAGCAACGTTCCCTTCCGGTCACCCACAGCCACAGCACGGAAACGCCGCCTCCCTACCTTCGGGCTCAGTCACTCATCCGAAGTCGGCAGACCGAGCACGCGGAGCACCGTGGAGGCGTCATGACAGCCCCAGCCCCTACGTCACGTAGTCGCTGGATCCAGGAGTGGGATCCGGAGGACGAGGCGTTCTGGAAGGACAAGGGAGAGAAGATCGCCCGGCGGAACCTGGCCTTCTCCGTCCTCTCCGAGCACATCGGGTTCTCGATCTGGACCATGTGGTCCGTGCTGGTGCTGTTCATGGGCCCGCAGTACGGGCTCACCCCGTCGGACAAGTTCCTGCTGACGTCGATGGTCACCCTGGTCGGCGCGGTCGTCCGGGTGCCCTACACCTTCGCCGTCGCCCTCTTCGGCGGCCGGAACTGGACCATCATCAGCGCCGGGCTCCTGCTCGTACCGACCGTCGCCGCGTTCGCGGTGATGAAGCCGGGGACGTCCTTCACCACCTTCCTCCTCGTCGGCCTGCTGGCCGGCATCGGCGGTGGGAACTTCGCGTCCAGCATGACCAACATCAACGCCTTCTTCCCGTTGCGGAAGAAGGGGTGGGCGCTGGGGCTGAACGCGGGCGGCGGCAACATCGGCGTGCCCGTCATCCAGCTCGTCGCGCTCGCGATCATCGGGGCGAGCGGCGGACCGCGCGTCCTCCTCGGCATCTACATCCCGCTGATCGTCGTCGCCGCCGTGCTCGCCGCCCTCTTCATGGACAACCTCGCCACGGTGAAGAACGACACCGGCGCCGCGATCGACGCGGCCAGGGACGCCCACACCTGGATCATGTCCTTCCTGTACGTCGGCACCTTCGGCTCGTTCATCGGCTACGCCTTCGCCTTCGGGCAGGTGCTCCAGGTCCAGTTCGGGCGTACCCCCCTCCAGGCCGCCTACCTCACCTTCATCGGACCGCTCCTCGGCTCGCTGATCCGGCCGCTGGGCGGCTGGCTCGCCGACAAGTACGGCGGGGCGCGGATCACCCTGTGGAACTACGTCGGCATGGCCGCCGCCACCGCGCTCCTCGTGATCGCCAGCATGAACAAGTCGCTCCCCCTGTTCGTCACCGTCTTCGTCGCCCTCTTCGTGCTCAGCGGGCTCGGCAACGGCTCGACGTTCAAGATGATCCCCGGCATCTTCCAGGCCAAGGCACTCGCCAAGGGCTACGAAGGGGAGGCGGCCGTGCTGTACGGACGACGTCTCTCCGGCGCCTCCATGGGGCTCATCGGGGCGGTCGGCGCGCTCGGCGGCGTCGGCATCAACCTCGCCTTCCGGCAGTCGTACCTCTCCTACGGCAGCGGCACCGGTGCCTTCGTCGCCTTCCTGGTCTTCTACGGCCTGTGCTTCGCCGTCACCTGGGCCGTATACCTTCGCCGGCCGGTCGCCCAGGGACACCCCACGGCCGCCTCAGCGGCAAAGACGCAGCTCAGCTATGCCGAGGTGTGACGTAACACTGGTGACATGAAGCGGAACCGAGCCTGTCACGCGCCGTTGACAGGCTCGGGTCGCATGCGGGTCAGCTAGGAGAGCAGCCATGTACGAGGTACAGCAGCGACCGGACGACGGCGGTCAGCACGGTCCCCTCGCGGGGTTCACCGTCGGGGTCACGGCCGCGCGTCGCGCCGACGAGCTGGGAGCACTGCTCCAGCGGCGTGGCGCCGCCGTGCTGCACGCCCCCGCCCTGCGCATCGTGCCGCTCGCCGACGACGGGGAGCTGCTCGCCGCCACGAAGGAGATCATCGACCAGGCGCCGGACGTGGTCGTGGCGACGACCGCGATCGGGTTCCGCGGCTGGATCGAGGCCGCGGACGGGTGGGGTTTCGGCGAACAGCTGCTGGAGAGGCTGCGGAACGTCGAGCTGCTCGCACGCGGGCCCAAGGTGAGGGGGGCCGTCCGGGCCGCCGGGCTCACCGAGGAGTGGTCGCCGTCCTCCGAGTCCATGGCGGAGGTGCTGGACCGGCTCCTGGAGGAGGGCGTCGACGGCCGCCGGATCGCCGTACAGCTGCACGGGGAACCGCTGCCCGGGTTCGTCGAGTCGCTGCGGGCCGCGGGCGCGGAGGTGCTGCCGGTACCGGTGTACCGGTGGATGCCGCCGGAGGACCTCGGGCCGGTGGACCGGCTCCTCGACGCCGTGGTCTCGCGCTCGGTGGACGCCCTCACCTTCACCAGCGCGCCCGCCGCGGCCTCGCTGATCTCCCGCGCCGAGGACCGCGGGCTGCGGGACGACCTGCTCGCCGCCCTCGGCCACGACGTCGTCCCCGCCTGCGTCGGGCCGGTGACGGCCCTGCCGCTCCAGGCCCTCGGGGTCGACACCATCCAGCCGGAGCGCTTCCGGCTCGGCCCCCTCGTACAGCTTCTCTGCCGGGAACTCCCCTCGCGTGCCCGGGCGTTGCCGGTCGCCGGTCACCGGGTGGAGATCCGGGGTCACGCCGTCCTGGTCGACGGCGACCTGAAGCCGGTACCGCCGGCCGGCATGTCCCTGCTGCGGGCGCTCTCCCGCCGTCCGGGTTGGGTGGTCGCCCGCTCCGAACTCCTCCGCGCCCTGCCCGGCGCGGGCCGCGACGAGCACGCGGTGGAGACGGCGATGGCCCGGCTGCGTACGGCCCTGGGCTCGCCGAAACTGATCCAGACGGTGGTCAAGCGCGGGTACCGGCTGGCCCTGGACCCGGCGGCGGACACGAAGTACGGGGACGCGTGAGGGACGGCCGGGAACGTGGGCCCGGCCACTCCCTCAGACGTAGGTCACCTGGTGGATGTACAGACACTCGTGTCGCGGGACGATGAGGTACAGGAAGAACCCGCCGGGGACATCCGCGACGTTCCCTTTGGGCCCGGCCTCCTGGTAGGAGGTGCCGTCGAGGTAGAAGGCGGACGCGGCCCGCACCAGCTCGTCGGCTCTTTTCTCGATCTCGGCGACAAAGGCAGGTGGCGAGCCACCAACGACGTACTCCTCGGCCGGGTCGTACTCCCACCGCCAGGTCACCCGGCCACCGCCTGTTGAGCCTCGGCCTCGACAGCTCGCAGCTCCGTCGTCGCCGTCCGGAAGCCGGGGTCGTCACGGCTGTTTGTGGCGTGCAGGGCCGCTAGGGCCGCCTGGTAACGGGAATGGAGATCGGGCCGTCGTTCGATCTCCACCTGTGCCTGCCAATAGGCCAGCCAGTGCCGAAGGTGGCCGATCTTGCCATCCTGAAGCGCGGCGGCCAGCGCCTGTTCCTTGTGCTGTTCCATCTCGGACAGTCGGTGCGGGGCGATGCGGGCCAGCGCGACCCGAACCGCGTCCGGCGTCGACTCGGGGCGCGGGATCAGCTCATGACCATGGTCGGGCTGTGTGGTCACGCGGCGGCTCCTCTGTCCTTCGCTTCCTGCCCCCACCGTACTGGGCATCACGGACAACGGCGTGGTCTCACGTCGCACCTGCCACATCACATGCGACGCCCTTCCGCGTTCCCTCAGGTCCCCGGCCCCTCACCTCGAACCACAGCAGCTTCCCGGCACCCCGGTCCAGTGGGCCGCCGTCGCCGATCGGCCAGCCGCCCCATGCGTCGGCGTACTCCTGCACGAGACGCAGCCCGCGTCCCTCTTCGGCATCCGCCGGGGCCGGCCGGACGCTGTCCCAGGGCGGTTCGCCGAAAGGGGCGGGGATGCGCGGGTGGCTGTCCCAGACCCCCACCCGCAGCCGGCCGTTCGCGAGGGCGGTCAGTCGGAGGGAAGCGGGGCCGTGGGTGTGCCGGTAGGCGTTGGTGACCAGTTCCGACGTCAACAGCGCAACGGTGTCGAGGGATTCTTGCCTGCCGTGGCCGCTGAGCGCCGCCCGTACGGTCATACGTGCGACGCGTGCCGCGCGCGGATCATTACGTGCGACGCGTGCCGCGCGCGGATCATGGGGCAGGCGAAGGGCGTACGACCAGGTGCCGGACGGGGATACGGTGTCCACACGGGCCTCCTACGAGAGACGCGACTCAGGTTCGCTCAACGACCGCGCCGGGCGGTGGCTCTGCCTGGAAAGGTGCGCTTCCGGCTTCTCGGACGGCTGGTTGAGCGGTGTGCTTTCACCGTAGGGCAGTTAGTTAGATGCATCTAACTGAATGCCATGAATGCATCCATGCTTCACTCGTGCGAGGGAGCGCAAGGCCGCCTCACAGCAGAAGGGAGACGGTGTGCCGTCCACCGAAAGCCCCACGCTCCGGCAGCGACGGCTGGGAGCGGAACTGCGGAAACTGCGGGAGCGGGCTGGACTCACCGCCACCGGCGCCGGTGCACTCCTTGGCGTCAACCAAGCACGCGTCAGCATGATCGAGACCGGCCGCACACCGGTCAGCGCCGACCGACTGCGCTCCATGGCCCGTGCTTACGACTGCTCCGACGAGGAACTCATGGACGCACTGGCCTCGATGACGGGCCGACGCGGTCGGGGCTGGTGGGAGGAGTACCGCGAACATGTGCCGGTGGCGCTCGTCGACCTGGCCGAGTTGGAGCACCACGCCTGCGCGCTGAGGGTCGCACTGCTCATCCACATCCCGGCGTTGCTGCAGACGACCGACCACGCCCGCGCGCTCTTCCGGTCGGTGGTGCCGCCGATGCGCCAGCACGAGATCGAGCACCGGCTCACTCACCGAATCAAACGGCAGGGCATCCTGCACCGGGCAGACCCACCCTTGTACACGGCGATCATTCATGAGGCCGCACTCCGTATGGCATTCGGCGGCGCGACCGTCGCCCGAGGCCAGCTCGCGCACCTGCTCGACATGAGCGAATTCCCGCACATCTCCGTACGGGTGGTCCCCTTCGGCGCTGACAACTTCCCCACGACCGGCCAGTCCTTCGACTACGTCGAGGGCCCTGTCCCACAGCTCGACACGGTTCAGCTGGACTCCCATCACGGCGCCTGCGAGTTCCTCGACGCCGAAGCCCAGTTGGCCAAGTACCGAGCCGTACTGGGCCGCATGGAGTCCTGCGCGCTCTCACCGGCCAAAAGTCGGGACTTCATCCACCAGCGGATGCTGGACCTTTGATCTCCGAGGAGGCACCTGTGCGCATACTCCACTGGCGTGCGTCGACCCACAGCGGCGACGGGTCGAACTGCGTCGAGATAGCCCCGGCGCCCCAGGCCGTCCATATCCGCGACTCGAAGCACCCCGACGGCCCCCGCCTCACCGTCACGCCCTCCACCTGGGCGGACTTCGTGGCTGGTGGGCTTAAGCCCGGATCCCTGTCCCGTGGCTGACCTGACCTGGTACGGCGTTCGGTGCGTCTTCCGGCACCGAGTCCTGGGGGTGTACGAGGAGCGGGTGACGCTGTGGACCGCAGGTTCGCTGGACGAGGCGATCGGGCGGGGAGAGGACGAGGCCCGGGCGTACTGCGAAACGCTCCACGACGTCGAGTACGTGAGGTTCGCCGAGGCTTTCCGGATGGACGGGACGCCCGGGGAGGGGGCCGAGGTCTTCTCGCTCATGCGGGAGAGCGAGCTTCCCGCGGGGGAGTACGTGATGCGGTTCTTCGCCACGGGGGACGAGCGGGTGGGCTGACCGGCGTACGGCGCTCCGGGTACCGGCTGCCGGTAGGGACTCGGGTCAGTTCGCCTCGTTCGCGGGCCTCTTCTGTGGGGTGCCGCCACCATATCGCCCCGGAACCGCACCCAACCCCCGTGCGAGGGCTTCCGGCCGGTCCTCGGGCCGGGCACTGTGAAGGGACACGGTTCGCTGTCCTAGGCGGTGACAGGCACATGGCACTGGGTACGGCCGCGGCCCCCTACGAGCTGCGCTTCGACGCCGGGCGGATCTGCCTGGACCTGCTGGCGACCACGCATCCGGGCGAACGGCTCGACGGGCCGGAGCCGTTGCGGGCCTGGATCACCGGATCCGGGCTGGTCCCGGCGGGCACGCCGTTGGCGCACGCCGACCCGGGATGGTTGCCGGGCTTCCGGGAACTGCGCGGTCACATGGCGGAGTTGGTGCGCGGCCGGAACGCTGCGCGGACCCGGTCGTACGATCTCGCGCTCGCCCGCGTCAACGAGCTGGCCGTCGCCGCGCCCCCGGCCCCGCGTGCCGTCTCCGGCGAGGACGGCTCCCTGGTCCGGGAGTTGGCGGGACCGCCCGGGTGCGCGGCGCTGCTCGCGGCCGTCGCCCGGGACGCCGTGGAACTGCTCACCGACCCCGTCGCCCGGGCGGCGATCCGGGAGTGCGAGGGCGACACCTGCCCCCTGGTGTATCTGGACACCTCCCGGGGCCGCAGGCGCCGTTGGTGCTCCAGCGAGGTCTGCGGCAACCGCGAACGGGTGGCCCGGCACCGCCGTCGAGCCGCACTCGCCCGCGCCTGAACCCCGGGCTTCCCGTCATCCGACCGGCCGACCCGAGCGGCCAACTCCTGTCCCATTGACGGCTTCTGCCGGACCTTCACCGAAGCTCCCGGAACGTGATTTCGACAACACTCCGTTTGGTGACCGCCGCGTACGGGCAGCCCGCCCCTCCTCGACGATGTGTCGGAAATGTAAAGATCACGAGGTGGGAATGTGCTGTCATGTCCCGCTCGTCATGGCACCACGCAGAAAAATGTGGGGTCTTGTTGAACACCCCGCGAGTCACTTCCGTACCGGTGGGGGAGCGACCGACTGGGGGAACCCCCGGACACCGGAGGTGGGCGTGCGCAAGGATGCGGCCGTGGCCAATGAACGTGGATCGAGGGCCCGACATCGCATGTCCCAGCCCTCGGAGCCTGATGAGGAGCTGATGCGTGCCCTGTACAGGGAGCACGCCGGACCTCTCCTCGCGTATGTCCTGCGACTGGTCGCCGGTGACCGGCAACGCGCCGAGGACGTCGTGCAAGAGACACTCATCCGTGCCTGGAAGAACGCCGGTCAGCTCAATCGAGCGACCGGATCGGTACGCCCCTGGCTGGTGACGGTCGCTCGCCGCATCGTCATCGACGGTCACCGCAGCCGGCAGGCCCGGCCGCAGGAGGTCGATCCGTCGCCGCTGGAGGTCATCCCCGCGGAGGACGAGATCGACAAGGCGCTGTGGCTGATGACGCTGTCCGACGCGCTCGACGACCTGACCCCGGCCCACCGGGAGGTGCTCGTCGAGACGTACTTCAAGGGGCGTACCGTCAACGAGGCGGCCGAGACGCTGGGCATACCCAGCGGCACCGTTCGCTCTCGGGTGTTCTACGCCCTGCGGTCGATGAAGCTGGCGCTTGAGGAGCGGGGGGTGACGGCGTGATGAGTGTGTACGGGGGGCACGGCGGGTTCGGCACAGGTGGTGCGGGTATGTCTGGTGCCATGCAGGAATCTCCGGTGCCCAATGAGCACGAGACCGTCGGCGCGTATGCGCTGGGGATTCTCGACGACGCCGAGGCAACCGCTTTCGAAGCGCATCTGGCCGGGTGCGAATGGTGCGCCCAGCAGCTCGACGAGCTGGCCGGGATGGAGCCCATGCTGGCGGCCCTGGCCGATCTGCCGGGCTCCGGAAGCACCCCGTCCATCGGCGAGTCGCTGTCCGCGAAGCCCAGCCCCCGGATGGTCGAGAAGCTGGTCGTGGAGGTGGCCGAGAAGCGGAAGGTCCGCAGCCGGCGCAACCTCTTCGCCCTGGCGGCCTCGATCGCGCTGATCGTCGGCGGCCCGCTGGCCGTGCTGGCGGCGAGCGGCGGATCCTCGGGCGGCACCTCCAACACGGCGGGCGGGACGGCTGCCCAGGCGGCCTTCCAGACCCTGTCCGACAAGATGACGGCCACGGACCCGACGACCCACGTCACCGCGACCGTCGCCCTGGAGAAGAAGGACTGGGGCACCCACGCGGTCCTCCAGCTCAAGAACGTCAGCGGCCCGGAGAAGTGCTCGCTCATCGCCGTCGGCAAGAACGGCGAGCGTGAGACGGTCTCCTCCTGGTCCGTCCCGAACTGGGGCTACGGCCTCGCCGACGCCAAGACGGAGAAGGCCAAGCAGCCGCTCTACGTCAACGGCGGCGCCGCCTTCACCCCCAACGAGATCGATCACTTCGAAGTGATGACGTTCAGCGGCAAGAAGCTGGTCTCGGTCAGCGCGTAGCTTCGGCGGGCCCCCTTCGCGTACGGTTGACGGCTGCCCAGCACGTCAGAAGGGGGCCCGGTGGCCGCTCAGGCTCAGCAATCCGCGGTCGGCTCGCACGGCTCCGCACCCGACTCCACAGAGGACTCGGTTCGGGACCGTGAGATCAGCGTCGAACAAGCACACCTCGACCGGGTGTACAGGCGCCTCGAGGAGAAGATCCACGAGGCGGAGTTCCTGATGAACGACGCGGCCCAGCGCGGTCAGGTAGGCACCCCCGGTGCGCTCGCCGAGCGGGACGCGCAGGTCTTCCGGGCCGGCGTCCACCTCAACCGGCTCAACAACGAGTTCGAGGACTTCCTCTTCGGCCGGATCGACCTGCTCCTCGGCAAGGACGGCAAGAAGGGCCCCGACGGCGCCTACACCGCCGTGGAGCCGGCGCAGGGCGCGGTCCGCGCCGACAACACCGCCGACATCGCCGAGACCCTGCACATCGGCCGCATCGGCGTCCTCGACCAGGACTACGCGCCCCTGGTCATCGACTGGCGGGCGCCGGCCGCGGCCCCCTTCTACAGGTCCACTCCGGTGGATCCCGGGCGTGTCGTACGACGCCGGGTCATCCGCTCCAAGGGCCGTCGCGTCCTCGGTGTCGAGGACGACCTGATGCGCCCCGAGCTCACCGCGTTCCTGGACGGCGACACGCTGCCCGTGATCGGCGACGGCGCCCTGATGGCCGCCCTCGGCCAGGCCCGCAGCCACACCATGCGGGACATCGTCGCCTCCATCCAGGCCGAGCAGGACCTGGTCATCCGCGCCCCCGCCGCCTCCGTCACCTACGTCGAGGGCGGTCCGGGCACCGGCAAGACCGCCGTCGCCCTGCACCGCGCCGCCTACCTGCTCTACCAGGACCGGCGCCGCTACGCGGGCGGCATCCTGATCGTCTCCCCGACCCCGCTCCTGGTGGCGTACACCGAAGGCGTCCTGCCCTCCCTCGGCGAGGAGGGCCAGGTCGCCATCCGCGCCATCGGCTCCCTGGTCGACGGCGCGGAGGCCACCCTCTACGACACCCCGGCCACCGCCCGCGCCAAGGGCTCCTCGCGGATGCTCCGGGTGCTGCGCAAGGCCGCCCGCGGCGCCCTGGAGCTGACCGACTCGCCGACCCGGCTCCGGGTGGTCGCCTTCGGCCGCCGCCTGGAACTGGAGGCCGAGGACCTCGACCGCATCCGGCAGAACGCGCTGGGCGGCACGGCCCCGGTCAACCTGCTCCGCCCGCGCGCCCGCAAGCTGCTCCTCGACGCCCTGTGGGCCCGCTCGGGCGCGGCCGGCCGGCACACCGACCCGGAACTCGCCGCCGAACTGCGCTCCTCCTTCGACGAGGACATCCTCACCGAGGACCCGTTCATCGAGTTCCTCGACGCCTGGTGGCCCGAGCTGACCCCGCGGACCGTGCTCACGGCCATGGCCGACGAGAGACGCCTCGGCCGCTGGGCCCGCCGCATCCTCAACCCCGGTGAGGTCCGCCGGGTGGCCCGCTCCCTGAAGCGGGACGGCCACACGGTCCACGACATCGCCATGCTCGACGAGCTCCAGGCGATCCTCGGCGCCCCGGCCCGCCCGAGGCGCAGGCGCGAGGCGGACCCGCTGGACCAGCTCACCGGCCTGGAGGAGCTGATGCCGGTGCGTGAGGAGTCCCAGCGCGAGCGCGCCGAGCGGCTCGCCCAGGAGCGCGTCGAGTACGCCCATGTCATCGTCGACGAGGCCCAGGACCTCACCCCGATGCAGTGGCGGATGGTCGGCCGCAGGGGCCGGCACGCCACCTGGACGGTCGTCGGCGACCCGGCCCAGTCCTCCTGGTCCGACCCCGACGAGGCCGCCGAGGCCCGCGACGAGGCCCTCGGCAGCCGCCCGCGCCGCCGCTTCGAGCTCACCGTGAACTACCGCAACCCGGCGGAGATCGCCGAGCTGGCCGCCAAGGTGCTGGCCCTCGCCATGCCCGGCGCGAAGTCCCCCTCGGCCGTCCGCTCCACCGGCGTCGAACCCCGCTTCACGGTGGTGCGCGACTCCCTGGAGAAGACGGTGCGCGCCGAGGCGGAGCGGCTGCTCGGCCTGGTGGACGGCACGGTCGGCGTGGTCGTCGCCATGGACCGGCGCGCCGAGGCCGCCCGCTGGCTGGCCGGACTCGGCGACCGGGTGGTGGCCCTGGGCAGCCTGGAGGCCAAGGGCCTGGAGTACGACGCGACGGTCGTGGTGTCGCCCGCGGAGATCGCCGACGAGTCCCCGGCCGGGCTGCGCGTGCTGTACGTGGCGCTCACCCGGGCGACCCAGCAGCTGACGGTGGTCTCCGCGGAGCGGGACGAACCGGACGCGGCGGGAGTGCCCGACCTGCTCAGGGACTGAGGCCGGGAGCGGTCCGGGGGCCGTTCGGCTGGAGGTTTCCTGTGAAGTCGGCGGACGGGAATGGCCAGACGGGATCTGTTTGTTAGCCTTGTCGTGACACCGGCCCGATCCAAGCCCCCGGGCCCAACCTTCGTCGCTGCGAGCGACCACTTGCCGCGAGGCGAGCATGGCGGGTCGGTGTCATGAACGTCGGAGAGGCCCACGTCAGGTGTGACGTGGGCCTCTTTTCCGTGCGAACAATAGGTACTCAATCAAGCCCGGCTAACGCCTACCCGGCGGTAGGTGCGACGATCGGACGGCAAAACCAGCGACACGGTGAAACGAAGGAAGTCGGCCATGGCAACGGCGCCCAGCGTCTCCTACTCGATGACCATCCGGTTGGAGGTGCCCGCGAGCGGAACGGCCGTCTCGCAGCTCACCACCGCCGTGGAGTCCTCCGGAGGCTCGGTCACCGGCCTCGACGTCACCGCGTCCGGCCACGAGAAGCTCCGTATCGACGTCACCATCGCGGCCAGCTCGACCGCCCACGCCGACCAGATCGTCCAGCAGCTGCGCGGCATCGAGGGCGTCACCCTCGGCAAGGTCTCCGACCGTACGTTCCTGATGCACCTCGGCGGCAAGATCGAGATGGCGTCGAAGCATCCCATCCGCAACCGTGACGACCTCTCCATGATCTACACCCCGGGCGTGGCCCGCGTGTGCATGGCGATCGCGGAGAACCCCGAGGACGCGCGCCGCCTCACCATCAAGCGCAACTCCGTTGCGGTCGTGACGGACGGCTCCGCGGTCCTCGGCCTCGGCAACATCGGCCCCAAGGCCGCGCTGCCCGTCATGGAGGGCAAGGCGGCCCTCTTCAAGCGGTTCGCGGGCATCGACGCCTGGCCGCTGTGCCTCGACACCCAGGACACCGACGCGATCGTCGAGATCGTCAAGGCCATCGCGCCGGGCTTCGCGGGCATCAACCTGGAGGACATCTCCGCCCCCCGCTGCTTCGAGATCGAGGCGCGCCTGCGCGAGGCCCTCGACATCCCCGTCTTCCACGACGACCAGCACGGCACCGCGATCGTCGTGCTCGCCGCCCTCACGAACGCGCTGCGCTGCACCGGCAAGGCGATCGAGAACATCCGGGTCGTCATGTCCGGCGCCGGCGCGGCCGGAACGGCCATCCTCAAGCTGCTGATCGCGGCCGGCGTGAAGAACGCCGTCGTCGCCGACATCCGCGGTGTCGTGCACTCCGCCCGCGAGGACCTCGTGGACGCGCCCGCCGACTCGCCGCTGCGCTGGATCGCCGACAACACCAACCCCGAGGCCCTCACCGGCTCCCTCAAGGAGGCCGTGCGCGGCGCGGACGTCTTCATCGGCGTCTCCGCCCCGAACGTCCTCGACGGCGCGGACGTCGCCGCCATGGCCGACGGCGCGATCGTGTTCGCACTCGCGAATCCTGACCCCGAGGTCGACCCGGCGATCGCCCGCCAGACGGCCGCCGTGGTGGCCACCGGCCGCTCCGACTTCCCGAACCAGATCAACAACGTGCTGGTCTTCCCGGGTGTCTTCCGTGGCCTGCTGGACGCGCAGTCCCGTACGGTGAACACGGACATGATGCTCGCGGCCGCGAAGGCTCTCGCCGACGTGGTCACCGAGGACGAACTGAACCCGAACTACATCATCCCCAGCGTCTTCAACGAGAAGGTCGCGGGGGCGGTGGCGGGGGCGGTCCGGGAAGCGGCGAAGGGCGCCTGAGCCCCGCGTCGGGGGTGTGGCCCCCGGGGCAGACGGCTGTGAAACTTGCCACGCTCCAGAACCGGCGCGTCGTGAAACCCCCCCTTCGGCCCAGCCGTAGGGTAGGCGCGGCGCCCGGATTGGCGTTCCCGCCGCAGGTGGGGGCAGGATGCGTCCCGGCCCAACATGCGGCTTCGCCGCGTGGCACGCCTCAATGGCAAGAAGAACACGGGAGTAACAACATGAACCGCAGTGAGCTGGTGGCCGCGCTGGCCGACCGTGCCGAGGTGACTCGCAAGGACGCCGACGCCGTGCTGGCCGCGTTCGCCGACGTCGTCGGCGACATCGTCTCCAAGGGCGACGAGAAGGTCACCATCCCCGGCTTCCTGACCTTCGAGCGCACCCACCGTGCCGCTCGTACCGCGCGCAACCCGCAGACCGGCGAGCCGATCAACATTCCCGCGGGCTACAGCGTGAAGGTCTCCGCGGGCTCGAAGCTGAAGGAAGCCGCGAAGGGCAAGTGACCTTGCCGTCCGTAAGCCACGGGACGGCATACGGCGCGTGACACGACGATGGGGCGGCCCCTCCACCAAGGGGCCGCCCCATCGTCGTACCGGCACCGGAACCGCCGCCCGAGCGGGGGCTGCGCCGGCCCGCGGCACCTGCCGCATCGGCGACCCCACCGAGGCCCCCGAGAGGGCGCTCACCGGGCCCGGGCCCGGTCGGGGCGGCGGTCAGCCGGGGGGTGCCGGGAGGCTGGCCCTCGGGCTCCCGGCCGGAGGGTGTGGTTCCGGCCGGAGGGTGCTGTTCCGGGCCGGGGTGGGGCGGTGGTCGGCCAGGGCCTAGCCCGGCAGTTCTGCCTTCGCGCCCGGTCTCCCGGGCGGCCCCCACCCCGCCCGAGGGCGTTTCCGGGGGCCGGGGCGGATGTCAGCCGTGAGGGCCGGATGGTTCTGCCTTCGCGGCCGGTTCCACGAGCTTGTCCGTGCCGTGTCCGCCCGGGGGCAGCCCGCCCCCGGCCGGAGGGTGCTTCCCGGGCCGGGGTGGGGCGGGCGCGGTGGTCAGCCGAGGGCCTTGCCCGGGAGTTCCACCTTGGCGCCCAGTTCCACGAGCTTCTCCATGAAGTTCTCGTAGCCGCGGTTGATGAGGTCGATGCCGTGGACGCGGGAGGTGCCCTGGGCCGCGAGGGCCGCGATGAGGTAGGAGAAGCCGCCGCGCAGGTCGGGGATGACCAGGTCGGCGCCCTGGAGCCGGGTCGGTCCCGAGACGACCGCGGAGTGCAGGAAGTTGCGCTGGCCGAAGCGGCAGGCCGAACCGCCGAGGCACTCGCGGTAGAGCTGGATGTGCGCGCCCATCTGGTTCAGCGCGGAGGTGAAGCCGAGGCGGGACTCGTACACCGTCTCGTGGACGATGGACAGGCCCGTCGCCTGGGTCAGGGCGACCACGAGCGGCTGCTGCCAGTCGGTCTGGAAGCCGGGGTGCACGTCCGTCTCCAGCGCGATGGACTTCAGCTGGCCGCCGGGGTGCCAGAAGCGGATGCCCTCGTCGTCGATCTCGAAGGCACCGCCCACCTTCCGGTAGGTGTTCAGGAACGTCATCATCGAGCGCTGCTGGGCGCCCCGGACGTAGATGTTGCCCTCGGTCGCCAGCGCCGCCGACGCCCAGGACGCCGCCTCCAGACGGTCCGACAGGGCGCGGTGGGTGTAGCCGCCGAGCTGGTCCACACCGGTGATGCGGATCGTGCGGTCGGTGTCGATCGCGATGATCGCGCCCATCTTCTGCAGCACGCAGATGAGGTCCTCGATCTCCGGCTCGACGGCCGCGTTCGACAACTCCGTGACGCCCTCGGCGAGTACGGCCGTCAGCAGCACCTGCTCGGTCGCGCCGACGGACGGGTACGGCAGCTGGATCTTCGTACCGCGCAGCCCCTTCGGCGCCTCCAGGTACTGCCCGTCCGCACGCTTCTCGATGGTCGCGCCGAACTGCCGCAGCACGTCGAAGTGGAAGTCGATCGGCCGGCCGCCGATGTCGCAGCCGCCGAGCCCGGGGATGAACGCGTGCCCGAGCCGGTGCAGCAGCGGACCGCAGAACAGGATCGGGATCCGGCTGGACCCCGCGTGGGCATCGATGTCGGCGACGTTCGCGCTCTCCACGTACGTCGGGTCCAGCACCAGTTCACCGGGCTCCTCACCCGGCCGTACCGTCACCCCGTGCAGTTGCAGCAGGCCGCGTACGACCCGCACGTCACGGATGTCCGGAACGTTGCGCAGCCGACTCGGCGCACTGCCCAGCAGCGCGGCGACCATGGCCTTCGGTACGAGGTTCTTCGCACCGCGGACCCGGATCTCGCCCTCCAGCGGGGTGCCGCCGTGGACAAGCAGGACATCGTCGTTGACGGTCATGAATCTCGCGTTCCGTGGAGTTGGGCAGGGCTGGAGAGACAGAGTAATCGCCCATCGGCCCCCTGCCGTAAGCCCAAGTGCCGCGCAGCTGCGTCATAGCTGTGTCACAACACGAACCGTTCCTCTTCGGGCACGAGGGGTCACCGGCTGTCACCGTGCGCCGGGGACGCTTCCGTCCTCCCTGAGCTGCATTCACTCCCACACCCTGATTGGCTCCCCACCGGGCGGGAAGATGCGGGATCATGTCTGGCATGACCGAGGTGTCCTCGCTCACAGGGCGGCTGCTCGTGGCCACGCCCGCCCTGGCGGACCCGAACTTCGACCGCGCGGTGGTGCTCCTTCTCGACCACGACGAGGAGGGCTCCCTCGGTGTCGTCCTCAACCGGCCCACCCCGGTGGGCGTCGGGGACATCCTGGAGGGCTGGGCCTCCCTCGCCGGCGAGCCCGGGGTCGTCTTCCAGGGCGGCCCGGTGTCGCTGGACTCCGCGCTCGGCGTCGCGGTCATCCCGGGCGGCGGGAACGGCGACCGGGCCCCGCTCGGCTGGCGCCGGGTGCACGGCGCGATCGGACTGGTCGACCTGGAGGCACCGCCGGAACTGCTCGCCTCGGCCCTCGGCTCCCTGCGGATCTTCGCCGGGTACGCCGGATGGGGCCCCGGCCAGCTGGAGGACGAACTGGTGGAGGGCGCCTGGTACGTCGTCGAGTCCGAACCCGGCGACGTCTCCTCCCCGTCCCCCGAGAGACTCTGGCGCGAGGTCCTGCGCCGCCAGCGCAACGAGCTCGCGATGGTGGCCACGTACCCCGACGACCCGTCGCTCAACTGATTCACGCGCGCCTCGGTACCCTTGGCGGCATGAGCACTCTTGAGCCCGAGCGCGGGACTGGTACGGGGACCCTCGTAGAGCCGACGCCGCAGGTGTCCCACGGCGACGGCGACCACGAGCGCTTCGCCCACTACGTCCAGAAGGACAAGATCATGGCGAGCGCGCTCGACGGCACGCCCGTCGTGGCGCTGTGCGGCAAGGTGTGGGTGCCCGGCCGCGACCCGAAGAAGTACCCCGTGTGCCCCATGTGCAAGGAGATCTACGAGTCCATGAGCGGCGGCGGCGACAACGAGGGCAAGGACAAGTAGCCCCCCGCCTTCCAGCTCGGCTCTCTGAGGCCCCGAGCGCGCTCCGGCGTGCGTCGGGGCCTTTGCCGTGGTCCAGACCTCTTGCCGAGGTGTTCGTGTTGTCCCTACCCTCCGTTGTGGTGTTGTGCGGAGCGAAACGGCTATTGCACATGCTGCAACGATGTCCGTCGCGTGCAGGGGGGAGGAGCTGTGGCCGTGGTGAATCTTGTGCGCGGGTCGTACGGCGGTCGGGGGTTCGGGCGGCGGGAATTCGGCCGCCGCCGCGTCGACGGCCCGGCGGTGCGGCGGGCGGTGCGGTGATCGGCTCGGCGCCCCTCGCCCTATTCGCGGCGAGCGCCGTACCGCGATTCCGGTTCCGCTTCCGGACCGCTTCCTGATCATGTTTCCGGTGACCCGTGGGAAGGGGTACGCGCTTTCTCCCGGGGACCCTTTTCCCGGTCGCCCCGTGACGGCGATTCCGGAGGGCGATTCCGGTGCCGGAGTTCTTCGTACTCGTACAGCGACGGCCGGTCCCGGGACCGAGCCGTGCGGTTAAGGACTGACATGGTGGACGTGATTCCCGAGCCCCGTGACGCGGTTGTCCACGGGGACGGTTTCTTCGAACTGGACACGCGGACCGGACTGTCGGCGGGCGAGGGCGCCGCGCCCACGGAACGCTGGCTGCGCAACACCCTGGGGGCGGCCACCGGCCTGCCGCTGCCGCCCGGTGCGCGCGCGGACGACAACGTCGTACGGCTGTCCGTCGACCCGGCGGTCACCGCGGACCTCGGCGTGGAGGGTTACCGCCTCGCGGTCACGCCCACCGGCGTCGATCTGGCGGGCGGCGGCCCGGCCGGGCTCTTCTGGGGCGCCCAGACGCTGCGTCAGCTGCTCGGCCCCGACGCCTTCCGGCGCGCCCCGCTGCCCGGCGGTTCCCGGCGGCTGCCGCTGTGCCGGATCGAGGACGCCCCGCGCTTCCGGTGGCGCGGCCTGCTGCTCGACGTGGCCCGGCACTTCATGCCGAAGGAAGGCGTCCTGCGCTATCTGGATCTGATGGCGGCGCACAAACTCAACGTCTTCCACTTCCATCTGACGGACGACCAGGGCTGGCGCCTCCGGATCGAGCGGTACCCCCGGCTCACCGAGGTCGGCTCCTGGCGGCCCCGCACGAAATTCGGCCACCGCGCGTCACCGCTGTGGGAGGAGAAGCCGCACGGCGGCCACTACACCCAGGACGACATCCGGGAGATCGTCGCCTACGCGGCCGAGCGGCATATCACGGTGGTCCCCGAAATCGACGTACCCGGCCACTCGCAGGCCGCCATCACCGCGTATCCGGAACTCGGCAACACCGACGTCATCGACACCACCTCCCTGACCGTCTGGGACACCTGGGGGATCTCTCCGAACGTACTCGCCCCCACGGACGACACCCTGCGCTTCTACGAGGGGGTGTTCGAGGAAGTGCTGGAACTGTTCCCTTCGCAGTTCGTCCACATCGGCGGCGACGAATGCCCGAAGGACCAGTGGCGGGCGTCACCGGCCGCGCAGGCGCGCATCCGGGAGCTCGGGCTCGCCGACGAGGACGCGTTGCAGGCGTGGTTCGTCGGCCACTTCGCGACGTGGCTCTCCGCGCGGGGCCGCAGGCTGATCGGCTGGGACGAGATCCTGGAAGGCGGTGTCGCCGAGGGCGCGGCCGTGTCGTCGTGGCGTGGTTACGGCGGCGGGATCGCGGCCGCGCGGGCCGGGCACGACGTCGTCATGTGCCCCGAGCAGCACGTGTACCTGGACCACCGGCAGGCGGACGGCGCGGACGAGCCCGTACCGATCGGCTATGTGCGCACCCTGGAGGACGTGTACCGGTTCGAGCCCGTTCCACCGGAGCTCGACGCATCGCAGGCGCGCCGGATCCTCGGGACCCAGGCCAACCTCTGGACGGAGGTCATGGAGGACCACGCGCGCGTGGACTACCAGGCCTTCCCCCGGCTCGCGGCCTTCGCCGAGGTGGCCTGGAGCGCTCTTCCGGCCCCCCGGGAACGGGACTTCGCCGGCTTCGAGCGCCGGATGGCGGCCCATTACCGGCGGCTCGACGCCCTGGGGGTCGGCTACCGGCCGCCGGGCGGCCCGCTGCCCTGGCAACGGCGCCCCGGGGTGCCCGGCCGCCCGATCGACGGCCCGCCCCCGAACCGGTAGCCCGCTTCGCGTCACCCGCCGGTCCGGAACGCGTAAGGGAAAAAGCCCCCGAGGGTCACCGAAGAGTGTCAATCGGAACTCGCCGCCGATGGCGTACGAAAACGGAACATGTCGCCGGTGAGGTGGGCGAATGCCTCCTAGCGGACCCGTGCGTTCGAGGCTTGCGAAGATGTGCCAGAGTTGCCACGTCCGCCCTGTGAGCACGTACCGTACGGCCACACAGGTGGGACCAGGTGGGGCAGCGGGAAGGGGCAGCCGGTTTTGACCACGCACGCACCGCAGGCGGGGCAGTCCGTCACGCTGCCCACGACGCTGAACGAGGCCGTGTCGGCCCTCACCGCCATGCCCGCGGCGGTCCCCGTGGCCGGCGGCACCGACCTGATGGCCGCCGTCAACTCCGGGCAGCTCAGGCCCGCCGCGCTGGTCGGTCTCGGCCGGATCAGCGAGATCCGCGGCTGGCAGTACCAGGACGGCAACGCACTGCTCGGCGCCGGCCTCACCCACGCGCGCATGGGCCGCCCCGACTTCGCCGCCCTGATCCCGGCGCTCGCCGCCGCCGCGCGGGCCGCCGGTCCGCCGCACATCCGCAACGCGGGCACCCTGGGCGGCAACATCGCCACGGCCGCGCCGACGGGCGACGCGCTGCCGGTCCTCGCCGCCCTGGAGGCGACGCTGATCATCGCGGGTCCCGGCGGGTCCCGACGCGAGATCCCGGTGTCGCACCTGCTGGCCGGGGTGGAGATGCTCCGCGCCGGCGAGCTGATCGGCTTCGTGCGGGTGCCGCTGCTGCACGCCCCGCAGGTCTTCCTGAAGGCGACCGGGCGTACCGGTCCCGGCCGCTCGGTGGCCTCCGTGGCGCTCGTCCTCGATCCGGCGCGGCGCGGCGTCAGATGCGCGGTCGGGGCCATAGCGCCGATGCCGCTCAGGCCCCTGGAGGCCGAGCAGTGGGTGGCCAGGCTGATCGACTGGGACAACGACCGCGCGCTCGTCCCGGAGGCGTTGAGCGCGTTCGGCGAGTACGTGGCCGCCGCCTGCATCCCGGACCCGGCCCCCGAGCCCGACGGCTCGGTGCCGGCGCTTCCGCCCGCCGTACTGCACCTGCGGCGCACCGTCGCCGCGCTGGCCCGACGAGCACTGGGGAGGGCGCTGTCATGACCGACGAGCAGCACGCGGAGGGCGCGCCCTCCGGCGGCGGCCGGTGGGATCCGCTGCCCCAGGGCGACTACGACGACGGTGCCACCGCCTTCGTGAAGCTCCCCGAGGGCGGCATCGACGCCCTGCTGTCCGGTGACAGCCCGCTGGCCGCACCCGGGCACGGCTACGTGCCACCGCAGATAACGGTGGCTCCCGGCCCCGAGACCTGGGGCGCGCCGGCCGACGGCGCCCGGTGGCCCGACCCCGAGGCGGCCTCCCAGGAGCAGCGCCCGGGCGACCGGTTCACGTACAACCCCGCGTCGACGCAGCAGTGGACGTACGAGGAGCCGCCGCCCGCTCCCGGTCACGACGTGACCGGCCAGTGGTCGATTCCGGTCGCACGTGGTGACGTTCCGGACGAATCCGGCGAGTTCACCACATCCGCCCTCATGGAGCAGTGGGGCGGCACACCCCCGGCGACCCTGCCCGGCGGAGCCGCCGCGCCCTGGGCGACGGAGAGCCCGGCCTGGGAGCACCCCGCGGAGCCCTCGGAAGCCCCCGTGGACGCCCCGCCGCAGCACACCCCCACTCCAGCCGCGGACCCCGCCCCCGAACCCGCTGACGGCCCGTCTGCGGGCGACGGCGCCCCGGCGGACGACGCGGGTGAGCCCTCCGGGACGGGCCCGGTCCCGGCGGCCGACGACGGTCACGGTGCTCCCGAGCCGCCGCGGGCCGCCGACGCCGAGGCGCCCCCGCAGGAGCCGCCCGCGCCCGACGAAGGCCACCCGGGCGACGCGGAGGGGATACAACGCGCCGAGGACGCGGCCGAGGCGGTCGACGACCACCCTCTCGCCTCCTACGTCCTGCGGGTCAACGGCACCGACCGCCCCGTCACCGAAGCGTGGATCGGCGAGTCCCTGCTCTACGTCCTGAGGGAACGCCTGGGTCTCGCCGGCGCCAAGGACGGCTGCTCCCAGGGCGAGTGCGGCGCCTGCAACGTCCAGGTGGACGGCCGGCTCGTGGCCTCCTGCCTGGTCCCGGCGGTGACCGCCGCCGGCAGCGAGGTCCGCACAGTGGAGGGGCTCGCCCAGGACGGCCGGCCGTCCGACGTGCAACGCGCCCTGGCCCGCTGCGGAGCGGTCCAGTGCGGCTTCTGCGTCCCCGGCATGGCCATGACCGTGCACGACCTGCTGGAGGGCAACCCGGCCCCGACCGAGCTGGAGGCCCGCCAGGCCCTGTGCGGCAACCTCTGCCGCTGCTCCGGCTACCGGGGCGTCCTGGACGCCGTCCAGGACGTCGTCGCCGAACGCGAGGCACATGCCGCCGCCGACGCTGAGACGGACGGCGACGCGGCCCGTATTCCCCATCAGGCGGGGCCGGGCGGCGGTGGCGTGCACGCGTCGGCGTTCGACTCCCCGGGCACGTTCGGCGCGGGCATCCGGGTCCCGCACGAGCAGGCGTACGACCAGTCGTTCGGCGGCAACCAGTCGTTCGCCGGTGACCAGACGTTCGGAGGCAACCAGTCCTTCGGCGGTGACCAGTCGTTCGGCGGTGACCAGTCGTTCGGCGGCAACCAGTCGTTCGCCGGTGACCAGTCCTTCGGAGGCAATCAGTCCTTCGGCGGTGACCAGTCGTTCGGCGGTGACCAGTCGTTCGGCGGTCACCAGACGTTCGGCGGCGACCCGTCGCCGGACGAGCAGAGCCAGAGCTACGACGACCAGCCCTACGGCCCGGACGGAGGCCAGGCGTGACCAACGAGACCGTCACCACGAGCGCCGCCGCGGAGGCCCCCGCCCCCGCACCGGAGCCGCCGCACGGCCTCGGCGTGTCGCTGTCGCCCGCGGACGCGCGCGCGAAGACCGAGGGCACCTTCCCGTACGCGGCCGACCTGTGGGCCGAGGGCCTGCTGTGGGCGGCCGTACTGCGCTCCCCGCACGCGCACGCGCGCATCGTGTCGATCGACACCAGCCACGCGCGCGAGATGCCCGGCGTACGGGCCGTCATCACCCACGAGGACGTCCCCGGCACCCCGCGCCACGGCCGCGGCACCCCGGACCGCCCGGTGTTCGCCTCGGAGGTCGTACGGCACCACGGCGAGCCCATCGCGGCCGTCGCCGCCGACCACCCCGACACCGCCCGCATGGCCGCCGCCGCCGTCATCGTCGAGTACGAGGTCCTCGACCCCGTCATCGACCCCGAGCACGCCTTCGAGGCCGAGCCCCTGCACCCCGACGGCAACCTGATCCGGCACATCCCGCTGCGCCACGGAGACCCCGACGCGGCCGGTGAGATCGTCGTCGAGGGCCAGTACCGCATCGGCCGCGCCGACCCCGCCCCCATCGGCGCCGAGGCCGGACTCGCCGTGCCCCGCCCCGACGGCGGGGTCGAGCTGTACCTGGCCTCCACCGACCCGCACACCGACCGCAACACGGCCGCCGCCTGCTACGGCCTGTCGCTCGAACAGGTGAAGATCGTCGTCACCGGTGTGCCCGGCGCCACCGCCGACCGCGAGGACCAGGGCTTCCAGCTGCCGCTCGGCCTGCTCGCCCTGAAGACCGGCTGCCCGGTCAAACTCACCGCCACGCGCGAGGAGTCCTTCCTCGGCCACGCCCACCGCCACCCCACCCTGCTGCGGTACCGCCACCACGCGGACGCCGAGGGCAGACTGGTCAAGGTCGAGGCGCAGATCCTGCTCGACGCCGGCGCCTACGCCGACACCTCCGCCGAGTCGCTGGCCGCCGCCGTCTCCTTCGCCTGCGGCCCCTACGTCGTCCCGAACGCCTTCATCGAGGGCTGGGCCGTGCGCACCAACAACCCGCCCTCCGGTCACGTCCGCGGCGAGGGCGCCATGCAGGTGTGCGCCGCCTACGAGGCGCAGATGGACAAGCTGGCGAAGAAACTCGGCCTGGACCCGGCCGAGATCCGGCTGCGCAACGCCCTCGCGACCGGTGACGTCCTGCCGATCGGCCAGACGGTCACCTGCCCGGCCCCCGTCGCCGAACTCCTCCAGGCGGTCCAGGACTTCCCGCTGCCCCAGCTCCCCAAGGACACCCCCGAGGACGAGTGGCTGCTGCCCGGCGGCCCGGAGGGCGCCGGCGAACCGGGCGCGGTGCGCCGGGGCGTCGGCTACGGCCTCGGCATGGTCCACATGCTCGGTGCCGAGGGCGCCGACGAGGTCTCCACCGCCACCGTCAAGGTCCACGACGGCATCGCGACCGTGCTCTGCGCGGCCGTGGAGACCGGGCAGGGCTTCACCACGCTGGCCCGGCAGATCGTCCAGGAGACACTCGGGATCGACGAGGTCCACGTGGCACCCGTGGACACCGACCAGCCCCCGGCGGGACCCGGCTGCCGCGGCCGCCATACCTGGGTGTCGGGCGGGGCGGTGGAACGCGCCGCGAAGATGGTCCGCACCCAGCTCCTGCAACCCCTCGCCCACAAGTTCGGCATGTCCACCGAGCTGCTCCAGATCACCGACGGCAAGATCACGTCCTACGACGGCGTCCTGTCGACCACCGTCACCGAGGCGCTGGACGGCAAGGAGCTGTGGGCCACCGCCCAGTGCCGCCCGCACCCCACCGAGCCGCTGGACGCCGAGGGCCAGGGCGACGCCTTCGTGGGCCTCGCCTTCTGCGCGATCCGCGCGGTCGTCGACGTGGACATCGAGCTGGGCTCGGTACGGGTCGTGGAGCTGGCCGTCGCCCAGGACGTCGGCCGGATCCTCAACCCG
Organism: Streptomyces sp. NPDC006655; assembly: GCF_040703965.1. Classification (NCBI taxonomy): domain Bacteria; kingdom Bacillati; phylum Actinomycetota; class Actinomycetes; order Kitasatosporales; family Streptomycetaceae; genus Streptomyces; species Streptomyces sp. NPDC006655. The sequence continues at coordinate 27,419 of NZ_JBEYJU010000048.1, forward strand.
TCGCAGCTCAACGCCCGCATCGAGGCCGGCGTCACGCAGGGCGTGGGCATCGCCCTGACGGAGAACCTGCGCACCCCGCGCGGTCTCGTCCGCCACCCCGACCTCACCGGCTACGCCCTCCCCACCGCCCTGGACGCGCCCGACATCCGGATCGTCAAGCTGGTCGAGGAACGGGACGTGGTCGCCCCCTTCGGCGCCAAGTCGGTCAGCGCGGTACCGGTGGTCACGTCCCCCGCGGCCATCGCCTCCGCCGTCCGCGCGGCGACCGGCCGCCCGGTCAACCGCCTCCCGATCCGTCCCCAGGCGGCGGTGGTCACGGGTCAGTGAGCGGGTGACTCCGCGAGGGGGCGTCGTCATCGCGGGGGACGGGCACACGGGTGCCGTCTCCCGTGGTGGTCCCGGCCCCGAGCCCCGGGACGGCCGGGAACTCCGGCGGTGCACCGAGCCGTTGGGACTGTGGCCGGACACCTCCGGGCTCACCGTGGAACAGACGGCGGAGGCGATTCCGGCGCACGCGGAACGGGCGCGGGCCTCCTGACGTCCTTCCTCTGCGGGGCGTTGTCAGTGGGGCGGCGTAGTGTTCTGGGCAGTGGGGGACGCGCGGTTCGCCGCACTTTTCATTCGACTTCTCACACGACGTGAATTTGTGAACTCTGTGATCGCGGGGGCAGCGATGAGCACGATCAGCACGACCGGCAGCGGTGCGGCGGCGATCACGCTGACCGAGGCTGAACTGGACAGGTACATCACGCACGAACCGACGCGCAGCTGGCTCACCGGCTCCGAACTGCCCGACACCGAAGGCCTGTTGACGTTCGAGCCGCTGCGCACGGCGGGCCTGCGCACCCTCGCCGACGTCACCGACGGCCCGTCCCGGCTCGCCGAGGAGCTGCGGGACCGGCTGGTGATAGGGCAGTTGCTCGCCCCGGTCGGCCTGGACGCCGAGTCGATCCTCCTCGACGGCGGCACGGGCGAGATCACCACGGCCCACCTCGCCGACCCGGCCGACCCGCGCCCGCTCGCCCCCTCGCTGGAGACCCTGCTGCGCTTCGCCGCGGTCACCGAGGAACTGACGGGCCTGCGCGGCCGTTTCGCGTCCCTCGCCGGGACCTACGGCACGAAGACGGCGACCGAGGCCTCCCGCAAGCTCCTGGAGCTCTTCGAGGAGGGCACGGACGGCCGGGTCCCGCCGTACTGGAAGGCGACGGCCCTGATCCGCCCCCTCAGCCTCGTCGCGGGCCCCGGCACGGACTCCGGGCTCACCCTCGACCTGCCGGCCCGGCTCCTGGACCAGGAGTTCGGGCAGGGCCGGGTGGCCCGCTTCGAGGAGGTCGACTTCCCGCCCACGCTCACCCACGAGCCGACCCGCCGCTTCCTGCGCGAGACCGGGCTGCCGGAGCGCGCGGTCCTGTTCCACCTCGACCCGGACGCCGCGCTCCCCACCCTCACCGAGTACTTCACCGACATCCACCCGGGCGGCTTCCCGGCGGACGGCCTCCCGGCCCACGCCGACCGCCTCATACGCCTCGGCCACCTGGTGGAGGACAACAGCCTGGTCGTGGACGGCGGCACGGGCGCGATCCTCAACTTCTCCGAGCCCGAGGCGACCCTCTACCCCCTCAACACGGACATCTCCACCCTCGCGTACACGCTCTGGCTCCTCCATCACGAGCGCACCATCGACGAGCACCTGCACCACGAGCTCACCACGGAGGCCTACGACCAGCTCGCCGCCACCATGCTCCACACCCTCGCCACGATCGACCCCACCCCCACCACGACGGACGCCGACTGGCACTACTGGACGGAGCTGTTCCAGGACGAGGCCGGCGGGGTCCTGTAGCCGCCCGGCCGGACACGGGGCGGGCCCGTCAGGTCACCAGGCCCCGGCGGTAGGCGTAGACGACGGCCTGCACCCGGTCGCGCAGACCGAGCTTGGCGAGGATGCGGGACACGAAGGTCTTGACGGTCTCCTGACTGATCACGAGGGCCGCGGCGATCTCGCTGTTCGAGCGGCCGTCCGCGATCAGACGCAGCACCTCGAGCTCACGCGGGGTCAGCGGGACGTCCTGCCGTGCCCCGCTGTCGGAGGGCCGGATCCGGGCCGCGTACCGGCCCACCAGCCGGAGGGTCACCTCGGGGTCCAGCAGGGCCGCACCGGTGGCCACGGTCCGGATGCCGTGCAGCAGCCGGTCCGGCGGCGCGTCCTTGAGCAGGAAGCCGCTGGCACCCGCGCGCAGGGCGTCGTACACGTACTCGTCCAGGTTGAACGTCGTCACCACAAGCACCTTCACGGGATGCGGCACCCCGGCGCCGGCCAGCAGCCGGGTGGCTTCGATGCCGTCCAGGACCGGCATCCGGATGTCCATCACCACGACGTCGGGGCGCAGCCGGGCGGCGAGGTCGACCGCGGTCCGCCCGTCCCCGCACTCACCGGCCACCGTCAGGTCCGGCTGGGCGTCGATGATCGTCGCCAGGCCGGTGCGGACCAGCATCTGGTCGTCGCAGACCAGCACCCGCAGCGGGGCGTCGCTCGCGGCGGTCACGTGGGATTCCCCGCTGGTATCCGGGCCCGGACGGTGAAGCCGCCGTCGGTGGCGGGCTCCGCGCTGAACTCGCCGCCGAGGACGGTCACCCGCTCCCGGAGACCGGCGAGCCCGCGGCCGCCCCCGCCGGGGGACGCCGCGGCCGAACCGGACCCGTCCGTGCCGACCTCCACGGTGATCTCCTTCTCGCTGTGCACCACCCGGACCGAAGTGCGGCCGCCGTGGGCGTACTTGAGGGCGTTCGTCAAAGCTTCCTGCACCACCCGGTAGGCCACCAGGTCGGCGCTGCCTGCGGACGGGCCGGGCATGCCCTCCTCGGTGAACTCCACGGGCTGCCCGGCCTGCCGCGTCCGTTCCACGAGGGTGAGCAGCCGGCCCGCGGGCGGTGTCCTGGGCTCCGTGCCGGGGGCGGGGTCGGGGTCGAGCAGGTCGAGCAGATGACGCAGGTCGGAGATGGCACGCCGACCGGTGTCGCCGACCGCGGCCAGGGTCCGGTCGAGCCGGTCGGGCGCGGCGGTCAGATACCGTGCCGCCTCGGCCTGCACGACCATCGCCGTCACGTGATGGGTCACCACGTCGTGCAACTCGCGAGCGATCCGGGTGCGTTCGGCCGTGCGGGTGTCCTCGGCGACCCGCAGCCGGTGTTCGGCCTCCGCGATCCGGTTGGCGCGCAGCCAGGCCCCGGCGCCCCAGGCGAGGACCAGCACCAGGTAGAAGGTCACGAACCCGGTGACCGTCTCGCCGCCCGACCCCAGCCGGTACAGCGCGACCGCCAACGGCACGTAGGCCGCGGAGAACCCGAGTGCGGCGGCCCGCCGGTGTCCTTCCAGATGGGCCCCGGTGCTGATCAGCGCGAGGGGCAGGGCGGTCCCCGCGACCGCGTGGTAGCCGCGCAGCTGGTCGACGGCGAAGCCCAGCGACACCAGGGCGAGACAGCCGGCCGGCCACCGTCGGCGCACCGCCAGCGGCAGGGACTCCAGGCCGAGCACCAGGAGGGCCCATGCGTCGAAGGGGCGGGTCGGCAGCTCCCCGACCTCGGTGCCCTTGCCGTGCAGCGCAGGCAGGAACGACCCGGCCAGGAGGAGCAGCCCGAGGGGCAGATCCCGGACCCGGACGTCGAGCCGGTGCCACCACCCGGACAGCTGCCGAGGACTGATCACCGGGGCAGTGTAGCGACGGCGTCGGCCGGAGCGCCCCGACGGCGACGGGGCATCAGGTGACCCCGCCGACGGGCCAGCCGCAGGAACGCGAGCGTCACCAGCACCCCGAGCAGCACCGAGTAGACGCTGGCCTCAGGCCCGAACTCGCCGCCGGTGACCAGCCGCGCCCCCGAGGTCGTGGCGTCCAGCAGCCCGTGCTGCGCCCCGCTGCCGGAGACCTCGGTGCCGAAGAGGCCGGACTCGGCGAAGTTCCAGCCGAAGTGCAGGCCGATGGGCAGCCACAGGGAGCGGGTGGCCACGAACGCGGCGCCGAGCATGCCGCCGGCCTCGATCGCGATGGCGAGGGCGCCTCCCACGGTGGCGTCCTTGTTGAACAGATGCATCGTCCCGAACAGCGCACCGGTCGACGTGAGCGCGATCCACGTCCCGAAGCGCTCCTCCACGATCCGCAACAGCACCCCCCTGAACAGCAGTTCCTCGGTGGTGGCGGCGGCGGCCATGAACCCGACCAGGCCCACCGCGCCCGTCACCGACCCCAGGCCGTGCACCGTGTAGTCCCCGAGGAGGGCGATGTTCACGATGACCCCGGTGAACACCGCCACGCCGATCAGCGCCCCGCGCCCCGCTGCCGCCCGGGCGCCGTCCCGCGCCACCTCCGTCACCGGCCGGTGCTCGGTCCGCCCTACCACCCACCGGTAGACGCACACCGCTCCCACGGCGGTCAGCAGGCCGAGCACCAGAGTGAGGAACCAGTTCCCGTCCACCGCCGCGACCGCCTGCCCACCGGCCAACGAGACGGCCGCGACGGCCAGCAGCTGCCAGAACACCCTCATGACGACTTCCTCCCAGGGACGCGCGGCCGAAGCGCCGCGAACGCCTCCGACGCTAGGGACCGGCCGCCCCGAAATCGTCACCGCTCGGAGGACACCCGCACGTAGCTCGCACGGGGGACAAGGCTCGTTTTGGTGCCGCCCTGTTGCGTTGTCGTTGGAATACGGCGCTCATGGTCGAGAAAATCGTTGATGCGGAACCTATTTATCGCTCAACCGCACTGGGCGGTCCTAGCGTTAGGCATCCCGGCCCACGAGTAGTAACGTTGGTTTCGCCATCGTCGGTGGGTCATGTGCCTCGGGTGGTTGCCCAGTAGTGGTGTAACCGCGAGTGCGGACGTGGGCGTCGCGCGACACCATGAAAAAGAGCCGGTTCTCGGCCAGCGAGGGTTAACCTCGGTCTTCTTTTAGAAATCGATGTGCCGCGAGGAGTCAACTCATGCGTAGGAGTCTCGTCGTTGCCGTTCTGGCAATACCGCCCATGCTCGTGGGTGGGGTTCTTGACAGTGCGTCCGCTTCAGTGCAACAACCGGTCGCGCAAAAAGTGGTGACGGCCCAGCAGCGTAGCCCAGATCGGTCATGCAACTACAACCACTGCAATGGCGGTTCCCATAACGGTCGGAACAGCGGTGGTAACAACGGTCGAAAAAACGGTCGGAACAAGGGCACTGTGTTCATCTGTCAGACGGGCGCAACGTGCAACTTCGGGAACCGGCAGAACGGCACGCCGGGTGGTGGCACGCCGGGCAGTGGCACCACGACGGGTGGTGGCAGCACGACGGGCGGTAGCGGCACGATGGGTGGTGGCGGTACGACCGGCGGTAGTGGCACGACCGGCGGTAGCGGCACCACGGGCGGTAGCGGCACGACCGGTGGTAGCGGCACCACGGGCGGTAGCGGCACGACCGGTGGTAGCGGCACCACGGGCGGTAGCGGCACCACGGGCGGTAGCGGCACGACCGGTGGTAGCGGCACGTCGGGCGGCTAGCACTGGTGGAAGTGGACGGACGCCGAAAGGGCGGCACCCCCTCTGGGGTGCCGCCCTTCGCGTTCTGCCTGGTCAGGCAGTCAGAGGCCGTGGCGGGAATTGAACCCACGTACCTCGCTTTGCAGGCGAGTCCCTAAGCCACTCGGGCACACGGCCGTGTCCGTGTGTCGAAGGTAGGGGGCGTGCGGGAGGGGAGCAAGGAGATCCGCGGGGGTGCAACGCGACTGCCACACGGCGTTCATGAAAGGGGCGGCTACCGGGTCTACGACCAAGGTCCGAGGCGGGGTACGGCTCTCGACAGGGGCCATACCCGGTTGTGGGCCTTACCGTGGTCGGCATGACCGTCCTTGAGCCGAGCGACACCGTCGCGCACGAGACAGCAGACAGAGCCGATGACGAGGGCGTGCTCGGCCGGTCGTACCGTGCGTTGAGCGTCGGGATCGTCTCCGTCGTGCTGCTGATCGCCTTCGAGGCGACCGCCGTGGGTACCGCGATGCCGGTCGCGGCCCGGGAGCTGGACGGGGTGTCGTCGTACGCGTTCGCCTTCTCCGGGTACTTCACGACCAGTCTGTTCGGGATGGTGCTGGCCGGGCAGTGGTCGGACCGCAGGGGGCCGCTCGGAGCGCTGACGTCCGGGATCGGGGCCTTCGCCGCCGGGCTCGTGGTCGCCGGGACCGCCCAGAGCATGGGGGTGTTCGTCCTCGGGCGGGCCGTGCAGGGGCTCGGCGGCGGCCTGGTCATCGTCGCGCTGTACGTGGTCGTCGGGCGGGCCTACCCGGAGCGGCTGCGGCCCGCGATCATGGCCGCCTTCGCCGCCGGCTGGGTCGTGCCGTCCATCGTCGGGCCGCTGGCCGCCGGCGCCGTCACCGAGCAGCTCGGCTGGCGGTGGGTGTTCCTCGGGATCCCGGCGCTGGTGGTCCTCCCGGTTGCACTCGCGCTGCCGCAGATCCAGCGGCGGGCCGGCGGACCGGTGCCGGGCGGGGGACAGGAGGCCTTCGACCGGCGGCGGATCCGGCTGGCCCTCGGCATCTCCCTCGGTGCGGGGCTCCTCCAGTACGCGGCCCAGGACCTGCGGTGGCTGTCGCTGCTGCCGGGGGCCGTCGGCGCCGCGCTGCTAGGGCCGGCCGTGCGCGGGCTGCTGCCCCGCGGGACGTACCGTGCCGCGCGCGGGCTGCCCTCGGTCGTGCTGCTGCGCGGCGTCGCCGCCGGTTCCTTCCTGGCCGCCGAGTCCTTCGTGCCGTTGATGCTCGTCACCCAGCGGGGGCTGTCGCCCACGCTCGCCGGGTTCTCGCTGGCGGCGGGCGGGGTGACCTGGGCGATCGGCTCGTGGGTGCAGGCGCGGCCGCGCGTGCAGCCGTACCGGGAACGGCTGATGACCCTCGGCATGGTGCTGGTCGCGGCGGCGATCGCGACCGCCCCCAGCGTGCTCCTGCCCGCCGTGCCGGCCTGGATCGTCGCCGTCGCCTGGGCCTTCGGGTGTTTCGGGATGGGGCTGGTGATCGCCTCGGCGAGCGTCCTGATGCTCCGGCTCTCCGCCCCCGAGGAGGCCGGCGCCAACTCCGCCGCCCTGCAGATCTCCGACGCCCTGTCCAACGTGGTGCTGCTCGCCGCCGCGGGCGCGGCCTTCGCCGGGCTCGGCGGCGGCAGCATGACCGGGGCGGCGCACTCCGGTTCCCATCCCGCCGCCTTCGCCGCCGTTTTCCTGCCGATGGCGGCCGTGGCGCTCGCCGGGACCTGGGTGACGACCCGGCTCCGCGATCCCGACCCGGCTCCGTGACTCTGTCCCGGCTCCGTGACTCTGTCCCGGCTCCGTGACTCTGGTCCGGCTCCGTGCCCCTGGTCCGGCTCCGTGCCCCTGGTCCGGTCCCTGACCTCGACCCGCTTCCTGACCTCGACCCGGCTCCGTGCCCCGGTCCCGCGCCCTTACTCCGGCCCGGCTTCGTGATCTGTGACGTGGGTCCCACCCCGGGGTGACCCGGCCTCGTCCGCGCGTTGACAGCCACAGCACGCCGGTAGGGTGGCCCGGTTGTCATACGGAGTCACCCGACCCTCGTACACCTCGCGACCCCCTACTACGGAGACCGTGACTACCACCGCCGCTTCCCCGTCCTCCTCCAACTCCCACCACCTGTCGCCGGCCTTCCCGGGCCGGGCGCCCTGGGGTACCGCCAGCAAACTGCGGGCCTGGCAGCAGGCGGCCATGGAGAAGTACGTCCAGGAGCAGCCGCGCGACTTCCTAGCCGTGGCCACGCCCGGCGCCGGCAAGACCACGTTCGCGTTGACGCTCGCCTCCTGGCTGCTGCACCACCACGTCGTGCAGCAGGTCACGGTCGTCGCCCCCACGGAGCACCTGAAGAAGCAGTGGGCGGAGGCCGCGGCCCGGATAGGGATCAAGCTGGACCCCGAGTACAGCGCCGGACCGCTCAGCCGCGAGTACGACGGGGTCGCCGTCACCTACGCCGGTGTCGGCGTGCGGCCCATGTTGCACCGCAACCGGTCCGAGCAGCGCAAGACCCTCGTCATCCTCGACGAGATCCACCACGCCGGTGACTCCAAGTCCTGGGGCGAGGCCTGCCTGGAGGCGTTCGAACCGGCCACCCGGCGGCTGGCCCTGACCGGTACGCCCTTCCGGTCCGACACCAACCCCATCCCCTTCGTGACCTACGAGGAGGGGCAGGACGGCATCCGGCGCTCCGCCGCCGACTACACGTACGGGTACGGCAACGCGCTCGCCGACCACGTCGTGCGCCCCGTCATCTTCCTCTCCTACAGCGGCAACATGCGCTGGCGCACCAAGGCCGGCGACGAGATCGCCGCCCGGCTCGGCGAGCCCATGACCAAGGACGCCGTCAGCCAGGCCTGGCGCACGGCGCTCGATCCGCGCGGCGAGTGGATGCCGGCCGTGCTGCGCGCCGCCGACCAGCGGCTGACCGAGGTGCGCAAGGGCATCCCGGACGCGGGCGCCCTCGTCATCGCCTCCGACCAGGACTCGGCCCGCGCCTACGCCAAGCTGATCCGCGAGATCACCGGGTCCAAGGCGACCCTGGTCCTCTCCGACGACACCGGCGCGTCCAAGCGGATCGACGACTTCAGCGCGAGCGACGACCGGTGGATGGTCGCCGTGCGCATGGTGTCCGAGGGCGTCGACGTCCCCCGGCTGGCCGTCGGCGTCTACGCCACCACCATCTCCACGCCGCTCTTCTTCGCGCAGGCCGTCGGGCGTTTCGTGCGGTCCAGGCGGCGCGGCGAGACCGCGTCGGTCTTCCTGCCGACCGTCCCGGACCTGCTGACCTTCGCCAACGAGATGGAGGTCGAGCGCGACCACGCCCTCGACAAGCCGAAGAAGGAGGGCGAGGAGGACCCGTACGCCGAGTCCGAGAAGGAGATGGAGGAGGCGAACAAGGAGCAGGACGAGGACACCGGCGAGCAGGAGCAGTTCGCCTTCGAGGCGCTGGAGTCCGAGGCCGTCTTCGACCGGGTCCTCTACGACGGCGCCGAGTTCGGCATGCAGGCCCACCCGGGGAGCGAGGAGGAGCAGGACTACCTCGGCATCCCCGGACTCCTCGAACCCGACCAGGTGCAGCTGCTGTTGCAGAAGCGGCAGGCCCGGCAGATCGCGCACAGCCGCAAGAAACCGGACACCGAGGCCGACCTCCTCGAACTCCCGGCGGAGCGGCGGCCTGTCGTCTCCCACAAGGAGATGATGGAACTGCGCAAGCAGCTGAACACGATGGTCAGCGCGTATGTGCACCAGAGCGGCAAACCGCACGGGGTGATCCACACGGAGCTGCGCCGGGTGTGCGGGGGACCGCCGAGCGCGGAGGCCACGGCCGGGCAGCTGCGGCAGCGGATCGCCAAGGTGCAGGAGTGGGCCACCCGGATGCGGTGACGCCGCGGGCACGGGGCGTATATAACGGCACATACCGAGGTGGTCCGTACCGGTCTCTGACCGGATTCTGGACGCAGACTTCCGCTCAGCGAACCCCCTTCGCTACTGTCCGGCTACGCACACGCCCCGTGGCAGCGCCGCCGCGGAGCGCAGCCGTGAAGCGACTGGGCCCGGAGCCGCCGGGCCGCCTTGCCGATCGGCGGCCTCTGAAGCGCGTCGCTGACGGGACTCGGTGACGCATCCGCCGCGTCGGAGGTTGCCGACCTCACCACTTAAGGAGTGGGCGTCGTGACCGCGGAGACCTCTCAGACGCTCGATCGGGGCCTCAGGGTCCTCAAACTGCTGGCCGATACGGACCACGGGCTGACCGTCACCGAGCTTTCCAACAGACTGGGCGTGAACCGGACCGTGGTGTACCGGTTGCTCGCCACGCTCGAACAGCATGCACTGGTACGGCGTGACCTGGGCGGCCGGGCCCGGGTCGGGCTGGGGGTGCTGCGCCTCGGGCGGCAGGTGCATCCGCTCGTACGGGAGGCCGCCCTGCCGGCGCTTCGTTCGCTCGCCGAGGACATCGGGGCGACCGCGCACCTGACGCTGGTCGACGGGGCCGAGGCCCTCGCGGTCGCGGTGGTCGAACCGAGCTGGACCGACTACCACGTGGCCTACCGGGCCGGGTTCCGGCATCCGCTGGACCGGGGGGCCGCCGGGCGGGCGATCCTGTCGGCCCGGCTGTCGCCGCGCGACGACCCCGGTTACACGCTGACGCACGGCGAGCTGGAGGCCGGGGCGAGCGGGGCCGCGGCTCCGCTGCTCGGGGTCACCGGGGTCGAGGGCAGCGTCGGGGTCGTGATGCTGGCCGACGCGGTGCCGGAACGGGTCGGGGCGCGGGTGGTGGACGCGGCCCGGGAGGTCGCGGAGGCGCTGCGCTGAGCCGGGGCGGTGGCCTGAACAGGTCGCCGCGTTAGATTGACTCCGTGCTCTCACGTCTCACGCGTCTCCAGGCCGTCGCCGTCTGCGCGGTTCCCGTCGTGGCCCTGCTCGGCGCGGCCGTCCTCGCGCCGCTGCCGTTCTCGGTGGCCCAGCCCGGGATGACGGCGAACGTCCTCGGCGACAACAAGGGCACCCCGGTGATCACCGTCGCCGGGGCGCCCACCCGCACGACCAGCGGGCAGCTGCGGATGACCACGATCGAGGCGACCGGGCCGGACGCGCGGGTGTCGCTGGGCGACGTCGTCGGCAACTGGTTCCGGACGGACCGGGCGGTGATGCCGCGCGACTCGGTGTACCCGAGCGGCGGCAACGTCAAGGAGATCGAGCAGCACAACACGGAGCAGATGCAGCAGTCGCAGGACGCGGCGGCCCAGGCGGCACTGAAGTACCTCGGGCTCAGCCCGAGCAAGGTCAAGGTGACGCTGAAGCTGGCCGACGTGGGCGGGCCGAGCGCGGGGCTGCTGTTCTCGCTCGGGGTCATCGACAAGCTCGACGGGAACGGCGGCGGAGGGGACCTCACCGGGGGGAAGAACATCGCCGGTACGGGGACCATCACCGCCGACGGCACCGTGGGGGCCGTCGGCGGGGTCGCGTTGAAGACGCAGGCGGCGCGGCGGGACGGGGCGACGGTGTTCCTGGTGCCGAAGGACGAGTGCGGCGAGGCGAAGGCGGAGCTGCCCCAGGGGTTGAGGCTGCTGCCGGTGACGACACTCAAGGGCGCCGTCTCCGACCTGATGGCGCTGGAGAAGGGGACGAAGGTCCCCAGCTGTTGAGTTCCGGGTGACTGGTGACGGGTGACTGGTGACTGGTGACTGGGGGCTGGGGGCTGGGGGCTGGTCGCGTCTCTAAAGGGGCGCCGATACCGGAACCGGGGTTGCCAGGCGCAGGCCGATCTGCACCAGGGTCCAGCCGACGCGGGTACGCAGGGCGCGGGGGCGTCGGGCCCGGCCGGCGAGGCGGTGGGCCTCGGCCTCGGCGTGGAGTTCCGCGGTGCGGGTGTGGTGCAGGGCGAGGTGGGTCTCGGGGTGCAGCATCGGGAGCCTCTCAGTCCGTCTCGATGGGGAAGAGGTGCGTGTGGATGCGTACGTGCGCCGCGCTGTCGTCCTCGACGGCCAGTTCGCGGTAGGTGTCGACGACCGCGTGCAGCTTCGCGATCAGCTCCTCGGTGAGTTCCGGCGTGAGCCGTAGCGTCGCGCTGCTCATGTCCCAGACGCGGTTCCACTCCTCGGGCCAGTCGGCGCGGCTGCCCAGCCAGGTGGACAGGTTCCTGATCTGGGCGGTGGCGACCTCGTGCAGGTACATGTCGGCGGCCCCGCGGACGACCGGGTCGGTGTGCGTGAGCAGGGAGTCGTCGAAGCGCAGACCCTGGTGCGCGGCCTGCCACCAGCGTTCCCGCCCCTTGCCCCGCTCGGGAGCGTCCACGACGAAGCCGTGTGCCGCGAGCTGACGCAGGTGGTAGCTGGTGGCGCCGCTCGACTCGCCCAGTTTCTCCGCGAGTTGGGAGGCGGTGGCCGGTCCGCCGAAGCGCAGGGCGTCCAGCAACTGCATCCGCAGGGGGTGCGCGAGCCCGCGCAGGGAGCGGGCGTCGAGATTGCGGACCTGGGGGTCCTCGGGCTCGGTCATGCGTCTGAGCGTAGCCATGCAAAGAGACCTTTGCAACGACTCTTTTGCATCCAGTCCTTTGCAACTCCCCTTCGCTCCGCCTCCTGTGCCGCTCAGTCCCCCTCGCTGTCCGCTGCCGCCTGCTCCACCAGGGGGATGACCCGCAGGGGTACCGGGTTCTCCATGACGATCGCCGTGGAGGCGCGGTCGATGCCGTCGAAGCCGACGACCCGGTCGATGACCCGTTGGAGGTCGGCGTTGGAGCGGGCCACCAGCCGGCACAGCATGTCCCCGGTGCCGGTGGTGGTGTGCAGTTCCAGCACCTCCGGCACCGTCGCCAGGTGCGCCCGCACGTCCGGTCCCTGGCCCTGCCGGATCTGGAGCGTGGCGAACGCGGTGACCGGGTAGCCGAGGGCCGCCGGATCCACCTGGGGGCCGAACCCCTGGATCACCCCGTTCGACTGGAGCCGGTCGAGCCGTGCCTGCACGGTCCCCCGGGCCACCCCCAGCCGCCGCGACATCTCCAGCACCCCGATCCGCGGCTCCCGGGCCAGCAGCACCAGGATCCGGCCGTCCAGATGATCGATCGCCATGCCCGCCTCCGAATGAGCACCCTGTACAGAAAGTCCGCTGAAACGCGCGTATCGCTGAGCATATTGTTCAGCTGAAACGCAAACTATTGCGCACCTTGTCGGCCCGGTTCACTCTTCGAGCATGACGCAGACCACACAGCACACTCCCGGCACGACGGTCCGGCAGGACGACCCCTTCCCGGTCCGGGGAATGGACGCGGTCGTCTTCGCCGTGGGCAACGCCAAGCAGGCGGCGCACTACTACTCCAGCGCCTTCGGCATGCGGCTGGTCGCGTACTCCGGACCGGAGAACGGCAGCCGCGAGACCGCGAGCTACGTGCTGGAGAACGGCTCGGCGAGGTTCGTCCTCACCTCCGTCATCAAGCCCGCCACCCCCTGGGGCCACTTCCTCGCCCAGCACGTCGCCGAGCACGGCGACGGGGTGGTCGACCTCGCCATCGAGGTCCCGGACGCCCGCCGCGCCTACGCGTACGCGATCGAGCACGGCGCCCGTTCGGTGGCCGAGCCCTACGAGCTGAAGGACGAGCACGGCACGGTGGTGCTGGCCGCGATCGCCACCTACGGCGAGACCCGCCACACCCTGGTCGAACGCACCGGCTACGACGGCCCCTACCTGCCGGGGTTCACCGCCGCGTCCCCGATCGTCGAACCCCCGGCCCGCCGCACCTTCCAGGCCGTCGACCACTGCGTCGGCAACGTCGAACTCGGCCGCATGAACGACTGGGTGGACTTCTACCACCGGGTCATGGGCTTCTCGAACATGAAGGAGTTCGTCGGCGACGACATCGCCACCGAGTACAGCGCGCTGATGTCCAAGGTGGTCGCCGACGGAACCCTCAAGGTCAAGTTCCCGATCAACGAACCGGCCATCGCCAAGAAGAAGTCCCAGATCGACGAGTACCTGGAGTTCTACGGCGGCGCGGGCGTCCAGCACATCGCGCTCAACACCAACGACATCGTCGAGTCCGTACGGACCATGCGCGCGGCCGGCGTCGAGTTCCTCGACACCCCGGACAGCTACTACGACACCCTCGGCGAGTGGGTCGGCGACACCCGGGTGCCGATCGACACCCTGCGCGAGCTGAAGATCCTCGCCGACCGCGACGAGGACGGCTACCTGCTGCAGATCTTCACCAAGCCGGTCCAGGACCGCCCGACGGTCTTCTTCGAGATCATCGAACGGCACGGCTCGATGGGCTTCGGCAAGGGCAACTTCAAGGCCCTCTTCGAGGCGATCGAACGGGAGCAGGACCGCCGCGGCAACCTCTAGCCGGTGCAGGCCGGGGAGGGGCCGCCGTCAGCCCGGCAGTGGCTCCTCCGGAGGTTCCTCGCCCAGTGCCGCCAGGGCCGATCGCGCCACCGGGGCCTGCAGCGGGGAGAAGTACGGGTTGACGCGCAGCGCGTCCTGGAGGTGGCGGCGGGCCGGGGCGTCCTCGTCCAGGTCGCGTTCGATCATGCCCCGGTGGAAGGCGTACAGGGCGCTGCGCACCCCGCCGCCCTTCGTCGAGTCCGTGGCGATCGACGCGTACCGCAGGGCCTCCTGGTCGTCGCCGGTCCGGTGCAGCGCCCAGCCCAGCGCGTCCGCGACCTCGATGCCGGGCTGCCGCTCCCACTCGGCGGTCAGCCGCTGCACGCCCTCCTCGGGGTCCCCGTGGTCCGCCTCGTACTGCCCGATCAGCAGATCGTCGTCGACCCCGGCGGCCAGCTCCTTCTCCACCTGGGTCCGCATCAGCCCGAACTGCGTGTGCGCCTGCCGGTCCATCCCCGACGACTCGTACAGCTCGGCCAGCTCCAGCGAGACCCGCGGCGCGGCCCCGTGGGCGAGGGCCTCCCGGTACGCGGTCAGCGCGTCCTGGGTGCGGCCCAGCGCGGCCAGCGCCCGCCCCTGCCCGGCGCGCGCGGCCCACTGGTCGGCGTCGAGGCGTACGGCCGCCTCGAAGTGCCGCAGCGCCTCCTCCCGTTCGCCCCGCTCCCAGGCCAGCTGCCCGGCCTGGGTCAGGTACGCGGCCTGCTCGACGGGCGTCCCCGCGGCCGCCGCCGCGTCCGTCACCTGGGCCACCGCGTCCTCGCGCCAGCCCCGGTCCCGGTACACCGCGGAGGCCCGCGCCATCACGGCCGGTTTCACCGCCGCCCCCACCTTCAGCGCCATCAGCTTGTCCAGCGCGGCGCGGGCCGCCTTGTAGTCGCCGAGCCCGTCGCAGGCGTCGATCAGCACCGGATAGGTCGCCCACCGCTTCGGCGCCGCCTTCAGGGCCTCCTCCGCGTACTTCCGGCCCTCGGTGAAGTCCCGGCGCGCGTTCGCCAGCGCGGCGAGCCCGCCCAGCGCCTCGGTGTCGCCCTTCGCGGCCACCTGGAGCGAGGTCCGCAGCGCCTGTTCGGCCTTCGGGTAGTCGGCGGTCCCGTCCGTCCGCCCGGCCCTCGCCACGTACGCGGCCCCCAGCACCGCCCAGGCCCGCGCGTCCTTCGGATGCTCCCGCACCCGCAGCTCCCGGGCGCCGATGAGCGCGGTGAGGTCGGGCAGGGCGGCCGGCCGGCCGTCGAGGACGGCCGCCTGCACCGCCGCCGCCCGCGCGCCCGCGAAGGCGGGGGGTCCGGCCGCCGGCCGCGGTGCGGCGGCCCGGTGCGGCTCGCGCGGCCACAGCAGCAGCGTCCCGCCCGCCGCCACCCCGCAGGCCAGCGCGACGACCAGCAGCCGCCGCAGCACCCGGCCCCGGTGGCGCGGCGGACCGGGCTCCGCGAGCAGCGACGTACCGGGCCCGGACTGTCGGTTCTCGAGCGCGCACATGCCGCTCACTGTGCGTCAATACGACCACGGCATCCGGGCGGCCCAAGGACGGACCCTGTGGGGTTCACACCGATGGCCCCGGGTGCGACGCTGTGATCATGAGCCGTATCGAAGCGCCTCGGGACGAAGCCACCAGCAACCTCACCGACCGGCTCCTCGCGGGTCTGCCGGCCGACGCGGTGCTCGTCGACCCCGACGTGACCGCCTCCTACGCCAACGACATGGCGAGCTTCTGCCCGGCGGGCACGCCGGCCGTCGTCGTGCTGCCGCGCACGGTCGAACAGGTCCAGCACGTCATGCGCGTCGCCACCGAGCTGCGCGTCCCGGTCGTCCCGCAGGGCGCCCGCACCGGCCTGTCCGGCGGCGCCAACGCAGTCGACGGCTGCATCGCGCTGTCCCTGACCCGGATGGACCGCATCCTGGAGATCTCGCCGGTGGACCGCGTCGCGGTCGTCGAACCCGGCGTCGTCAACGCCGCCCTCTCCCGGGCGGTCGAGGAACACGGCCTGTCCTACCCGCCGGACCCCTCCAGCTGGGAGACGTGCACGATCGGCGGGAACATCGGCACCGCCTCGGGCGGCCTGTGCTGTGTGAAGTACGGGGTGACCGCCGAGTACGTCCTCGGTCTGGACGTCGTCCTCGCCGACGGCCGGCTGATGTCCACCGGCAGACGGACGGCGAAGGGCGTCGCGGGCTACGACCTCACCCGGCTCTTCGTCGGCTCCGAGGGCTCCCTCGGCATCGTCGTACGCGCCGTGCTCGCGCTGAAGCCCCGGCCGCCGCAGCAGCTGGTGCTGGCCGCCGAGTTCGCCTCCGCGGCCGCCGCCTGCGACGCGGTGTGCCGGATCATGGCGGGCGGGCACGTCCCGTCCCTCCTCGAACTGATGGACCGCACGACCGTGCGGGCCGTCAACGAACTCACCCACATGGGCCTGCCCGAGTCCACCGAGGCCCTGCTGCTCGCCGCGTTCGACACCCCGGACCCCGCCGCGGACCTCGCCGCCCTCGGCAGGCTCTGCGAGGCCGCGGGCGCCACCCAGGTGGTCCCGGCCGACGACGCCGCCGAGTCCGAACTCCTCCTCCAGGCCCGCCGCTCCTCGCTGATCGCCCTGGAGAAGGTCAAGGGCACCACGATGATCGACGACGTGTGCGTGCCGCGCTCCCGGCTCGGCGACATGCTCGAAGGGGTGGAGCGCATCGCCGAGAAGCACCGGCTGACCATCGGGGTCGTCGCGCACGCCGGAGACGGCAACACCCACCCCACCGTCTGCTTCGACGCCCAGGACCCCGACGAACGCGCCCGCGCCCGCGAGTCCTTCGACGAGATCATGGCCCTCGGCCTGGAACTCGGCGGCACCATCACCGGCGAACACGGCGTCGGCGTCCTGAAGAAGGAGTGGCTGGCCCAGGAGATCGGACCGGTGGGCGTTCAGATGCAGCGGGCCGTCAAGGACGTCTTCGACCCGCTGGGCATCCTCAATCCCGGCAAGCTGTTCTGAACCCATCCGCCGGCGGCCTCACTGGGCGAGCAGCTGGTCGAGAGCGTCGTCGATCCCCAGCCGCGCGCCCTCGGTCCCCGGCGGCACGGCGCGCAGCGTCCGCTCCAGCCAGGCGGACACCTGGGCGGTCGGCGCCTCCAGGAGGGCGTCACCGTCGGGTGAACTCAGCGCCATCAGCACGACGCTGCGGCCCTCCGCCTTCGTCGGCCACACCCGCACGTCCCCGTGCCCGCTCGGCCGGAACACCCCTTCCACCAGCAGGTCGCGGGCGAACGTCCAGTGGACCGGGGACTCCGACGTGATGTGGAAGCTGACATGGACCGCGTAGGGGTCGTCGGAGCGGTAGCGGAGCCGGGCCGGGACCGGGATGCTCCGCTCGGGGGACAGGATGAGCCGCAGCTCCAGTTCGCGTTCCACGACGGTGTGATGCATGGCGTCCGTTTCCTCTCTCGATCAGTCGTACGGGCACCGGTGGCGGGGCCCGTACGAGTGGAGAGCCGCTGGGGGCGCGAGCATTACGCGGGTTCCGGGAAATTTTCTTCCGATGGGGTGAAGGGGGTGCACAGGGCTGCCCGGAAAGGGGCGGGTCCTGCGGGACTGGCGGTGACGGGCACCCGGGTCTGATAGATGTGGAGGCTCCCACACGACCCCCGAGCAGATACGGGACGACGGACATGAGCGCCCCAACTCCGGCACCCGGTGACGAACGGCCCCGCGAGGGCTACTACCCGGACCCGTCCATCCCCGGCTACGTCCGTTACTGGAACGGTGCCGCGTGGGTGCCGGGCACCAGCCGTCCGGCCCCGGCCGCCGGTGAACCGCTCAGCCCTCCGCCCGGCTCCCGGCCTGCGGCACCCGCCTCCGTCGAGGAGACCGGCCCGCACTTCTTCGACGAGGACCCGCAGCCGCCGACGGCCTCCGGCTGGACGGCCGAGGGGGCCGCCTGGGGCACCGACCCGCGGTCGGCGCCGGGCTCGCCGCCCCGGCCCGACGGCCGGTCCTTTCGCACCGACGGCACGGCGACGATCCCGCCCGCGGACGAGGGGGACCTCGACGACGGCGGCACGTTCGTCTTCCGTAGGCCGACGGTCGGCCCCGCGGGCACCCGACCCCCCGTGGACGACGGGACGATGACCTTCCGCCCGGTCCGGGACGAGTCCCCGCCGAACCGGGGGACGGACCCCGGGTCCCAGGGCGGCGCCGGAGCGCCGGGCGCGGCGGGTGGCGCCCCCGGCTCGGGCGGCCACGGCGGTCAGCGTTCCGGGGGGTCCGGTGACGCGGCCGGTTTCGGTGACGCGGCCGGTTTCGGGGGCCAGGGCGGCCGGGGTCCCGCCGGTTCCGCCGGGTTCGGTGCCCAGGGGCCCGTCGGTGCGCCCGGTGCCACCGGTGGGGCCGTTCCCGGGCGGCCCGGCTTCGGTGCCGGGAAGGCCGCCGTGGAACGGGCCGCCGCGGCCCTGCCGTTGCCCGCGGGCCCCGCCGTCGCCCCCGCCGTACCCCCGCAGTCCGCCGGGCCGGATCCCGCGCCCGCCCTGCCCGTCGCTCCGATGGCCGCCGGTTCCGGGGGCGGACAGTCCTCGTGGCCGCAGCAGGTGCACCGGCTCGCCGGTGACCAGCAGGTCGCGCCCTGGAAGCCGCCGGTGGAGGACGTCTTCCAGGCCGCCGCCCGACGCCAGGCGGCGGCCCGCCCCGCCGGGCTCGGCAGGCGGTTCGGCGCTCGGCTCGTCGACAGCCTGCTCGTCGGCATGGTGACCGCGGTCGCCGCCGTACCGCTCGGCACCAAGGCCGCCGACCACGTCCAGGACAAGATCGACGCGGCCAAGCTGTCCGGCCGTACCGAGACCGTATGGCTGCTCGACGGCACCACGGGCCTGTACCTGGGCGTCGTGCTCGCCGTCCTGCTCGTCGCGGGCGTCCTCTACGAGGTGCTGCCCACCGCCAAGTGGGGCCGCACGCTCGGCAAGAAGCTGTTCGGCCTGGAGGTGCGCGACATCGAGGGCCACGAGCCGCCGGGCTTCGGCGCCTCGCTGCGCCGCTGGCTGGTGTACACCGTGCCGGGGCTGCTCGGCATCGGGATCGTCGGGGTCGCCTGGTGCCTGTTCGACCGCCCCTGGCACCAGTGCTGGCACGACAAGGCCGCGCACACCTTCGTAGCGGGCGCATGACCCGTACGGCCGCTCGCCGGATGCGGACCCGGCCGCCGCGCGTTCCACTCGGGCCATGAGCACCGAACCGCCCCCGCCCCCGGGTCCTGGAGAGCCGCCGGAAGAAGACCCGTTCAGGAAGCCGCCCTCGCCCGGCCGGGACGAGGGCCGGGGCGCGGGCTCGCCGTACGACGCCCCGTACGGCGGCGCACACCCCCCGCCGCCCTCCTACGGCGGCGGCCCCTACGGGGGCGGTCCCTACGACGGCGGCGGCTACGGTGGCGGCGGTCCTGGCGGCTCCCCGGCCGATCCGCTCGCCGGCATGCCCCCGCTCGCGGACAGCGGCAGGCGCACCCTCGCCCGCATCATCGACATGATCCTGGTGCTCATCGTGGTCTGGCTGATCACCCTGGTCTTCGGCGTGCGCGAGTACGAGGTGAACAGCGACCGGGTCGCGGTCGGCAAGTCCCTCGCGCAGTCGATCGTCGCCTGTGTCCTGTTCGTCGCGTACGACACCCTGCTGATCGCGAAGTCGGGGCAGACCCTCGGCAAGAAGTGGCTGGGCATGCGGGTCGCCAACCTGAGCGACGGCGCCACGCCCTCGACCCGGACCTCCCTGGTCCGCGCCCTGGTGCTCTGGGTGCCGTTCGCCTTCTGCTGCGCCTGTGTCTGGACGGTGATCTGCGGCGGCTGGAGCTTCTTCGACAAGCCGTACAAGCAGGGACTGCACGACAAGGCGGGCAAGACGGTCGTCGTCAGCACGAGATAGCGAAGGGGAGGGCGCACAGGCAGCCGGCGGGGCCGCTCTCACGGCTTCGCCGGCTGTCGGCCGTCGGTGCGGGCGTCAGGGGGCGGTGCGCTCCCGGACGGGCTCGGCCGTGGTGGCGGCCACGGTCTCCCGGTGCACGGGGACCCGCACGCCGGGCGGTGCGGAAGGGGCGGGCTCGGACCGGGCGACCGTGCGCGGCCGGGGGAGCGGGACCGTCATGGCCACCAGCAGTCCCAGACCGAGCGCGGCGAGCGCGATGACCGCGATCCCGATGCCCGAACTCGTCTGTGACAGCAGCAGCATGGCGAGCGTCGAGCAGATCACGGTGCAGGAACCGTAGACGAGCTGTGCCGGGGTCGGACGAGGCATGGCAATCGTGTCCTCGGGAGATGTGGAGGTGAGACGGGGAGCAGGCCTGGCATTTCACCGGCTTCCGGGCGTTCCACCATTCGACTCTATTCGCGTGTGTGCCCGAGCGGAACGACCGGTAAGCGTGACCTAACCCACGGTACCGGTGCACAGGGGGCGCACGGTCGCATGCGTCTCGCCAACTGGATGCATATGCGCGCCGGTTATCCATGTCCGGCTCCGGGCCGGAGTGTCCGTAAAGCGAACTTCAGCTCCGCATACTGGAATTGGATGGCCTGAGTCAAGGTCTGTCTTTTCTCGTAAACCAGTAGTCAAATGACGTCACTTGAATCGACGCGTTGATCGTGCGCGCACGGACCCCCAACCATCACCCGGTCCCCCTTCCGTGCGCGCGGCGCGGGGGAGGAACTCAAGTGACCAGCAGACCCTGGACGTTCAGAGCAATCGCCGTCGGCGTGACGCTCGCGACCGCCTCCGCAGGTTTCGCCACCTTCGCGGTCGCGCAGGCGGCGACCCCGGCGAAGAGTGCCACCGTCGACCGGCACGACCCGTCGGCGAAGCAGGACGAGCACGACCTGGACGGCCCGCTGAGCAAGACTCAGGAGGCCCAGCGCCAGGAGGCCCTCGACCAGGTCATATCCGGTAAGGCCCAGGTCAAGGACCGGGACGGCTCCAAGGTCGTCCAGCTGAAGGGCAAGAAGGGCGGCAGCAAGTACGTCGAGCTCGGGCGGGAGAAGACGGACAAGATCTTCACCATCCTGGTCGAGTTCGGGGACCAGACCGACCCCCGGTACAACGGCACGGCCGGCCCGCTGCACAACCAGATAGCCCAGCCCGACCGGACCAAGGACAACTCCACGGCCTGGCAGGCGGACTACAACCAGCAGCACTTCCAGGACCTCTACTTCGGCACCGGCAAGAACACCGAGTCGCTGAAGAAGTACTACGAGAAGCAGTCCTCGGGCCGCTACTCGGTCGACGGTGAGGTCACCGACTGGGTCAAGGTCCCCTACAACGAGGCCCGTTACGGCAACAACGCCTGCGGCTCCACCACCTGCTCCAGCGTGTGGAACCTGGTGCGCGACGGCCTGAACGCCTGGGTCGCCGACCAGAAGGCGGCCGGCGAGTCCGACGCCGCGATCAAGGCGGACCTCGCCCAGTACGACCAGTGGGACCGCTACGACTACGACGGCGACGGCAACTTCAACGAGCCGGACGGCTACGTCGACCACTTCCAGATCGTGCACGCCGGTGAGGACGAGTCCGCGGGCGGCGGCGCCCAGGGCACCGACGCGATCTGGGCGCACCGCTGGTACGCCTTCGGCACCGACGCCGGCGCCACCGGCCCGGCGGACAACAAGCTCGGCGGCACCCAGGTCGGCAACACCGGCGTCTGGGTCGGCGACTACACGATGCAGCCGGAGAACGGCGGCCTCGGCGTCTACGCCCACGAGTACGGCCACGACCTCGGCCTGCCGGACGAGTACGACACCGACGGCGGCGAGAACTCCACCGGTTTCTGGACCCTGATGTCCTCCGGCTCCTGGCTGGGCACCGGCAAGGAGGCCATCGGCGACCTGCCGGGCGACATGAACGCCTGGGACAAGCTCCAGCTGGGCTGGCTGAACTACGACACGGCCAAGGCCGGCACCCGGTCCAGCCACAAGCTGGGCGTCGCCGAGTACAACACGAAGAACAAGCAGGCCCTGGTGGTCTCGCTGCCCGACAAGGCGGTCACGACCACGGTCGTCACCCCCGCCCAGGGCTCGTCCCAGTGGTGGAGCGGCAGCGGCAACGACCTGAAGAACACGCTGACCCGTGACGTCGACCTCACCGGCAAGTCGTCCGCGACGCTCTCGCTGGACGGTTGGTACGACATCGAGGCGAACTACGACTACCTCTACGCCGAGGTGTCCACCGACGGCGGCGCCAACTGGACCGCCCTGGACGGCACGGTCAACGGCACGGCCATCCCTCGCGACGGCAGCGACAAGCCGGCGCTCACCGGTTCGATCGACGCGTACGCCAAGCTGTCGTACCCGCTGGACGCCTACGCGGGCCAGAAGATCCAGCTCCGCTTCCGTTACCAGACCGACGGCGGGGTGGCCCTGAAGGGCTTCGCGGCCGACGAGATCACGGTGACGGCCGACAGTTCGACCGTCTTCTCCGACAACGCCGAGACGGCGGACCCCGCGTGGACCGCGGCCGGCTTCTCCCGGATCGGCGCGTCCTTCACCAAGGACTACGCGCAGTACTACATCGCGGAGAACCGCCAGTACGTGTCGTACGACAAGACCCTCAAGGTCGGCCCGTACAACTTCGGCTTCTCGACGACCCGTCCGGACTGGGTGGAGCACTACCCGTACCAGAACGGCCTGTTGATCTGGAAGTGGGACACCTCCGAGGCTGACAACAACACGCACACGGGCGACGGCGGTCACCCGGGCACCGGTCTGATCCTCCCGGTCGACTCCCACCCGGCGCCGCTGAAGTGGTCCGACGGCACGCTGATGCGCAACCGCGTCCAGGCCTACGACTCGCCGTTCAGCCTCTACTCGACCGACGGCATCACGCTGCACAAGGCGGACGTCGCGACGAAGATCAAGGGGGCGCGCGGGGTGCCGGTCTTCGACGACCACGCCAGCACGTACTACGACCCGTCGAACCCGACCGCCGGTGTCAAGATCACTGACACCAACACCAAGATCAAGATCGTCAAGGAGGCGCGAGACGGCTCCACGATCTCCCTCCAGGTCGGCCCCGCGGTGAAGTAGTTCCAATAACCGCAGGTCAGACGCGTATCGGCGGCAACCCCTTGGCGGGTCGCCGCCGATCGTGTTTAGGTGCGTCCTGTGACTTTCTTATTGACACCGACGCACACGGGGGTGTGACCGCATGACCGCAGGAGGGTTCTGCAAGCTGCCGAACGGCACGGTGGTGGTGGCGCTGAACCTGCCCAGTCCGGCCGCCGCGGACAGCGCGTCCGCCGTCCGCGTCCTGGTCCACGCCCAGAACCGCGCCCGAGCCCTGACCAGGCTCCGCAACCTCGGCATGCGGGCGGTCTACCTGCGGGGCAACGCCGCCCCGCCGACCCCGGACGAGATCACGGCCGTCCTCCACCACCCGGACGGCCTCATATGGCGAACGACCCCTGACAACGGTGTCACCCCCCTGGAACTCTGGAGACCGATCAGATCCCTGCTCCAAAGATCAGCAGCCTGACATAGGCGGCGGCGAGTACAGCGCGCCCAAGGGGCGCTGGGGGTCCCCCCGGCCGAAGGCTGGGGGAGGAACTGCGCGACAAGCCCCCACCGGCCCGCACGTACCCACCGCCCGCCCGGCTCGGCCACCACCCGCGGAGCTCACACCACCGGCTTGCCGGTCAGCTCCACGCCCGCCTGGCGGAGCTCCTCCAGGGCCCGCTGGGTGGTCGCCTCGGCCACCCCCGCCGTGAGGTCCAGCAGCACCTGCGTGCGGAAGCCCGCCTTCGCGGCGTCCAGGGCGGTGGCCCGCACGCAGTGGTCCGTCGCTATGCCCACCACGTCCACCTCGTCGATCTTGCGGGCCCGCAGCCACTCCGCGAGGCCGACCCCGTTCTCGTCGACCCCCTCGAACCCGCTGTACGCCGCCGCGTACTCTCCCTTGCTGAACACCGCGTCCACCGCGCCGGAGGCGACCGCCGGGGCGAAGTTCGGATGGAAGCCCACGCCCTCGGTACCGGCGACGCAGTGCGCCGGCCAGCTGCGGACGTAGTCCGGGTTGTCGGCGAAGTGGCCGCCCGGCGCGATGTGGTGGTCGCGGGTCGCCACCACGTGGCGGTACCCGGCCGGCGCCTGACCGATCAGCTCCGTGATCGCGGCGGCCACGTCGGCACCCCCGGCCACGGCGAGACTGCCCCCCTCGCAGAAGTCGTTCTGCACATCGACGACGATCAAGGCGCGGCGCATGGTGGGTGCCCTTCGGATTCGGTATCGGCTGGTGTCGAGGGGGGAGACGCAGAATGAAGGCGTGCGGGTCCGGCCTGAACCTCCGAGCGTAGAGAGTTACGGGGGCGTAGGGGAGGGGGCTTCGCGGGGCGCGTACGCGGGCACTCGCTCTAGCTACCCGAGCGCCCCTGGACGTACTCCGTCGGAATGACCGGTTCCCCCCGGGAGAGCTGGGTCGCGGAGAGGGGCAGACCGGCCCTGGCCGCCGCATGGCGTGCGCGGGGCGCGTCCAGGGGCTCGCGTGCCACCACGTCGCCGGACTTCACCAGTTCGACCAGGAGCTGTCGTTCGGCCAGGTCGGCCGGGACCTCCCCGGTGCCCACGACCTCGGCCTCCGCCACCCCGTCGGCGTCCAGCCGCCGCGCCGCCCACTTGCGCCCGCCCACGGAGGTCTTGCCGCCCGACGACTTCTTCGCCACCGGCACCAGCCGCGCCTTCGGGTCGGCGGACTCGGCGCGGGCGACCAGCTTGTAGACCATGGAGCAGGTGGGGTGCCCGGAGCCGGTCACCAGCTGGGTGCCCACGCCGTAGGCGTCCACCGGCGCGGCGGCCAGCGAGGCGATGGCGTACTCGTCCAGGTCGGAGGTCACCACGATCTTCGTGTCGACCGCGCCCAGCTCGTCCAGCTGCTGGCGCACCCGGTGGGCGACCAGCAGCAGGTCGCCGGAGTCGATGCGTACGGCGCCCAGCTCGGGGCCCGCCACCTCCACGGCCGCCCGGACCGCCTCGGCGACGTCGTAGGTGTCGACCAGCAGGGTGGTGCCCCGGCCGAGCGAGTCGACCTGGGCCCGGAAGGCGTCCCGCTCGTGGTCGTGGAGGAGGGTGAAGGCGTGCGCGGAGGTGCCGACGGTGGGGATGCCGTAGCGGAAGCCGGCCGCCAGGTCGGAGGTGGTCGCGAAACCGCCGACGTAGGCCGCGCGGGAGGCGGCGACGGCGGCCAGTTCGTGGGTGCGGCGGGCACCCATCTCGATCAGCGGGCGGTCCCCGGCGGCCGAGGACATGCGGGAGGCGGCGGCCGCGATCGCCGAGTCGTGGTTGAGGATGGAGAGGATCACGGTCTCCAGGAGCACGCACTCCCCGAAGGACCCCTCCACCCGCATGACCGGCGAGCCCGGGAAGTAGACCTCGCCCTCGGGATAGCCCCAGATGTCGCCGCTGAAGCGGTAGCCGGCGAGCCACTGGAGGGTCGGGCCGTCGACGATGCCGCGCTCCTCCAGGAAGCGGAGCACGTCCGCGTCGAACCGGAAGTTCTCGACCGCGTCCAGGACCCGCCCGGTGCCCGCCAGCACGCCGTAGCGGCGCCCTTCCGGCAGCCTCCGGGTGAAGACCTCGAAGACGCTGTGCCGCTCGGCCGTCCCCGCCTTGAGGGCGGCCTGCAACATCGTCAGCTCGTACTGGTCGGTGAAGAGCGCGGTCGACGGAACATCCACCGGCAGCCCCAGGTCCGCAATGTTCATGACCGAGACTGTACCCCCATTTCGTCAGTGTGACGATTTTTCTCCGGCGTGGCAGCATGGGCCATGTGACGTCACCTGCTCCCGTAGAGATCGAACGCACCGAGTCGGCGGAGGAGACCTTCGCCGTACCCGAGCCCGACGTCCCGTGGATCACGCTCGTGCACAACGACCCCGTCAACCTCATGAGCTATGTGACGTACGTCTTCCAGACGTACTTCGGCTATCCCAAGGACAAGGCCACCAAGCTCATGCTGGACGTCCACCACAAGGGCCGGGCGGTCGTCTCCAGCGGCAGCCGCGAGGAGATGGAACGCGACGTGCAGGCCATGCACGGCTACGGCCTGTGGGCCACCCTCCAGCAGGACCGGAAGTAGCGCCGGAAAGCAGCCAGCGGCCGGCGGTCCCGGAGAGCAGTCCCGGAGGCGCGGCCGGACTCCTCGACCAGGACCGGAAGCAGCGAACCTTCTCCATGCCAGGAACCTTCGAACCACTCCCCGGCGGCGGCGCGGCCGTCGTCCTCGACGACGTCGAGATCTCCATCATCCGGTCGCTGGCCGTCCAGCTCCTGGAGCTCATCGGCCCGGGACCGGCCGAGGACGCCCCCGACGACCCGCTCGCCGAACTGTTCGCCGAGGGCCCCAGCGAGGCCCCCGCCGACCCGGTGCTGCGCCGGCTCTTCCCGGACGCCTACGGCGACCCGGAGCGGGTCCCTGGGTCGCCCGAGGAGGCCGCGGAGCAGCAGGCCCACTCCGCCGAGTTCCGCCGCTACACCGAGAACGACCTGCGTGCCCGCAAGCGGGAGAGCGCCCTCGCGGTGATCCGCTCCCTGGACGCGCTCGCCCCCGCGGAGCAGGGCGGCGCGGTCCTGGAGCTGGCCCCTGGGGAGTCCCGGGAGTGGCTCGGCGCCCTCAACGACCTGCGCCTCGCGATCGGCTCCCGGCTGGACATCACCGACGAGGACGACACCGACCTGCTCTACCGGCTCCCCGACGAGGACCCGCGCAAGCCGATGGTGATGGCGTACCTGTGGCTCGGCGGCCTCCAGGAGACCCTGGTCGCCACCCTCATGCCCTAAGTGTCATCCCCTATGTCGTAGAAGCTCCGGATTCGGTGTTCGCTCAGAGGACGCTCAAATCCGGATAACGATCCCGTCACCGTTGCGGCCGCTTATGACCTTTTTGGCCGCGCTTTGTCCACTTCTTCCAGTGGTGTGCGCCACACTCCCGCTCGGCGGATCCCGGTGATCAATGTTGCGCCCGTGATAAATCTTCACGACCGCCCGGCGAACACCACCCATGTGTCGTCCGGGTGCGCCACCGAACCGGCGACCGCCGGTCAGGCTCAGCGGGCTCGCAAACCCGCTCGCTCCATCAATCCGGGGGGATCGAAACCCGATCCGAGGCCGACCAGAGGCCCGGTTCGGCATGGAGAAAGGCGCACACCACACATGACCTCCGCTCAGGTCGACACGTCGCAGAAGGGCTCCGGAGCCTCCGGGACCGGCGAAGCCCCCGAAGAGGGGTACGAGCGCGGGCTCGGCAGCCGCCAGGTCCAGATGATCGCGATCGGCGGCGCCATCGGCGTCGGACTCTTCCTGGGTGCCGGGGCGAACATCGCCAAGGCCGGGCCCAGCCTGATCCTCATGTACGCCCTCGCCGGCGGCATCATCTTCTTCATCATGCGGGCGCTCGGCGAACTGCTGCTCTACCGCCCGGTCTCCGGCTCCTTCGCCGAGTACTCCCGGGAGTTCCTCGGCCCGTTCTTCGGCTACTTCACCGGCTGGACGTACTGGCTGATGTGGGTCGTCACCGGCATGGCCGAACTGACGGCCGCCGCGATCTACGTCCACTACTGGTTCCCGGCCATCCCCCAGTGGGTGACGGCCCTGGTGTTCCTGGTGGTCCTCTTCGGGGTGAACCTGATCTCCGTGAAGGTGTTCGGAGAGCTGGAGTTCTGGTTCTCCATGGTCAAGGTGACCGCCCTGATCGGCATGATCGTGATCGGCCTCGGCGTCCTCACCTTCGGCTTCAGCTCCGCGGGCGACACGGCGTCGGTCGCGAACCTCTACCAGTTCGACGGCTTCTTCCCCAAGGGCGTCGGCTCCTCCCTGATGACCCTCCAGGGCGTCATGTTCGCCTACCTCGCGGTCGAGCTGGTCGGCGTCACCGCCGGTGAGTCGGAGAACCCCGAGAAGACCCTCCCCAAGGCGATCAACACCCTGCCCTGGCGCATCGCCCTCTTCTACGTCGGCGCGCTCACGGTGATCCTCTGCGTCGTGAAGTGGACCGAGTTCGCCCCGGGCGTCTCCCCGTTCGTCGCCGCCTTCGCGAAGATCGGCATCCCGGCCGGTGCCGGCATCGTCAACTTCGTCGTCCTGACCGCCGCGCTGTCCTCCTGCAACTCCGGCATGTACTCCACCGGCCGCATGCTGCGGAACCTGGCCGACAGCGGTGAGGCCCCCGCCGTCTTCAAGAAGCTCTCCGCGTCCAAGACCCCGGCGTTCGGCGTCACCGTCTCGGTCCTCTTCATGGGCATCGGCGTGGTCCTCAACTACGTCGTCCCCGAGAAGGCCTTCGGCTACGTCACCTCCGTGGCCACCGCGGCCGGCATCTGGACCTGGCTGATGATCCTGGTCAGCCACGTGCTCTACCGCCGCGCGGTCGACGCGGGCCGCCTGCCGGCGTCCTCCTTCCCGGCGCCGGGCGGCGCCGTGTGCAGCTGGATCGCCATCGCCTTCCTGCTCTTCGTGACCTGCCTGATCGCGTACGACGCCGACTCCCGGATCTGCCTGTACGTGATGGCCGGCTGGGCCGCCGCCCTCGGTGTCGGCTGGCTCGTCCTGAAGAACCGCAACCCCGAGGTGACCGAGCGGCGCGAGCAGTCGTCACCGGCGAAGGTGAGCTGACCACCTCCTCCGGACGTCCGCCCCGGGGAGCACTCGTGGCGCTCCCCGGGGCAGCCGCTCAGGATGTCCGGCATCCGGGCCGCCCCGTACCACCCATCGGTACGGGGCGGCCCTTTGCTTATCCTGGCGACCATGCTGACCATCACCCAGGCCCTCGTCGACCAGATCGTCGCCCACGCGCGCAAGGACCACCCCGACGAGGCGTGCGGCGTCGTCGCGGGACCGGCGGGTTCCGACCGGCCCGAGCGGTTCGTCCCGATGCTGAACGCGGCGATGTCCCCCACCTTCTACGAGTTCGACTCCGGGGACCTGCTGAAGCTGTACCGCGAGATGGACGACCGCGACGAGGAGCCGGTGGTGATCTACCACTCCCACACGGCGACCGAGGCGTACCCCTCCCGGACGGACATCTCGTACGCGAACGAGCCCGGCGCCCACTACGTCCTCGTCTCCACCGCCGACACCGACGGCCTGGGCGAATTCCAGTTCCGCTCGTACCGCATCGTGGACGGCGAGGTCACGGAGGAAGAGGTCACGATCGTCGAGGCGTACTGAGGCGCCGGGAGCGCCCGCCTCTTTTTCGCCGCTCACCAGAACCTCTCCGCCGCAACGGCGCTCAGCCGCGACGGCGGATCTCGGCGGTGCCGCACCGGCCGGTGGTCATCCACGGGCCGGCGGGGGCTGGTAGCGCAGTTCCTCCCCCAGCCTTCGGCCGGGGCCACCCCCAGCGCCCCTTCACGTCGGCCACGGTCCGCCTGTCTCACAGTTCGGCCAGAATCCGTCCGTCATGTGGAATCACACTCCAGGACCCCGGCCGGGAATCGATACGATGACCCCATGGTTTCCTACGACGTGAGCGAGAAGGCGCCGGGCAGCATGCTCGTGGCGCGGCTGCACGTCGACCTGTGCAGGCTGAACAGCGCCATCTGTTGACGTTTCCCTGCCGCCGTACGGCCGTGAGCCGCGGCGCCCCGCTGCGCGCCCACCCACCCAGACTTTCCGACAGGAGCCCGCGACCATGGCCATCGAGGTCCGCATCCCGACCATCCTCCGCCAGTACACCGACGGCCAGAAGGCGGTGGAGGGCAGCGGTGAGACCCTCGCCGACCTCTTCAACGACCTCGAGACCCGCCACGCCGGAATCCACGCCCGCATCGTGGACGACGGCAAGCTGCGCCGCTTCGTGAACGTGTACCTGAACGACGAGGACGTCCGTTTCGTCGACGGCATCAACACCAAGCTCTCCGACGGCGACACCGTGACGATCCTGCCGGCCGTCGCCGGCGGCATGGCCTGAGATCGGCATGCGCTACGACTCCCCGTTGGCCGCGGTCGGCAACACCCCCCTGGTGCGCCTGCCGCGGCTCTCGCCGTCCCCCGAGGTCCGGATCTGGGCCAAGCTGGAGGACCGCAACCCGACCGGCTCGGTCAAGGACCGCCCCGCCCTGCACATGATCGAGCAGGCCGAGAAGGACGGCCGGCTCACCCCGGGCTGCACCATCCTGGAGCCGACCTCCGGCAACACCGGCATCTCGCTGGCCATGGCCGCCAAGCTCAAGGGCTACCGGATGGTCTGCGTGATGCCCGAGAACACCTCGCAGGAGCGCCGTGACCTGCTGGGGATGTGGGGCGCGGAGATCATCTCCAGCCCGGCGGCCGGCGGCTCCAACACCGCCGTGCGGGTGGCCAAGGAACTGTCCGCCGAGCACCCGGACTGGGTGATGCTCTACCAGTACGGCAACCCCGACAACGCCGGCGCGCACTACGCGACGACCGGCCCCGAGATCCTCGCCGACCTGCCCTCCGTCACGCACTTCGTGGCCGGGCTCGGCACGACGGGCACGCTGATGGGCGTCGGCCGCTACCTGCGCGAGCACAAGCCGGACGTGCGGATCGTCGCCGCGGAGCCGCGGTACGACGACCTCGTGTACGGACTGAGGAACCTCGACGAGGGCTTCGTACCCGAGCTGTACGACGCCTCCGTGCTCACCACCCGCTACTCGGTCGGCTCGGCGGACGCCGTGACCCGGACCCGGGACCTGCTCCAGCAGGAGGGCATCTTCGCGGGCATCTCCACCGGCGCCGCGCTGCACGCCGCGATCGGCGTCGGGAAGAAGGCCGTACAGGCCGGGGAGAGCGCGGACATCGTGTTCGTCGTCGCCGACGGCGGCTGGAAGTACCTGTCGACCGGCGTGTACACCGCCGCCACGACCGAGGAAGCCATCGAGACCCTCCAGGGTCAGCTCTGGGCATAGTGCTCATCATGCACGCGTCAACCCCCTCTCATGAGGGGGCCAACGCCCCCTACGCCGCGGTAAAGATCTTCGCGCGGAGGAACCGCCCTCGATTGAACCCCGTTAGGTTCTGCTCCGTCCTGTCATGCCACGCTCACCGGCATCCCAGGGTGTTCGAAATGTCATGCTCATGACTGCGCGCACTCTGCCGCCGCTACGCGCGTCACGGGCCTGCCTTGTAACCCCACTGATGGAGGCAGTACCCCATGCGTGAATCACGACGGAGCGTGCGAAGACTCGTCGCCTTCGCCTTCGCCTTCCCCGCCCTCGCCCTGGCCGTCTCCGGTTTCGTCGCGGCCCCGACCGCGCAGGCACAGGCGACCGCCCGGACCTCGGGCACCTCCCAGAGTCCCCGGGTCACCCAGAACGCCAAGGCCCTCACCGACCCCGCCCGGCAGGCCGTGCACAGCACCGGCAAGGCCGGCCAGAAGGTGCCCACCGAGCACCTGTGCGCCACCGTCACCAAGCCCGGTGAGGTCAACTGCTTCGCGCAGCGCCGCACCGACATCAGACAGCGGCTGGCCTCCGCGCTCGCCGCGGCCCCCTCCGGCCTGGGCCCCACCAACCTGCACAGCGCCTACAACCTGCCCTCCACGGGCGGTTCCGGCCTGACCGTCGCCGTGGTCGACGCCTACAACGACCCCAACGCGGCCTCGGACCTCGCCACCTACCGCTCGACGTACGGCCTGTCCGCGTGCACCGTCGCCAACGGCTGCTTCAAGCAGGTCAGTCAGACCGGTTCGACGACCTCGCTGCCGACGAACGACTCCGGCTGGGCCGGTGAGGAAGCGCTCGACATCGACATGGTCAGCGCGGTCTGCCCGAACTGCAACATCGACCTCGTCGAGGCGAACTCCGCCACCGACGCCGACCTCGGCGCCGCCGAGAACGAGGCCGTCGCACTCGGCGCCAAGTTCGTCTCCAACAGCTGGGGCGGCTCCGAGTCCTCCGCGCAGACCAGCGAGGACACCTCCTACTTCAAGCACCCGGGCGTCGCCATCACCGTCTCCGCGGGCGACTCCGCCTACGGCGCCGAGTACCCGGCGACCTCCCAGTACGTGACGGCAGTCGGCGGCACCGCCCTGTCCACGTCCTCCAACTCCCGCGGCTGGACCGAGTCGGTGTGGCACACCAGCTCCACCGAGGGCACCGGCTCCGGCTGCTCCGCCTACGACGCAAAGCCGAGCTGGCAGACCGACACCGGCTGCACCAAGCGCATGGAGGCCGACGTCTCCGCGGTCGCCGACCCGGCCACCGGCGTCGCGGTCTACGACACCTACGGCGGTTCCGGCTGGGCCGTCTACGGCGGCACCAGCGCCTCGTCCCCGATCATCGCGGGTGTCTACGCCCTCGCGGGCACCCCGGGCTCCGGTGACTACCCGGCGAAGTACCCGTACAGCCACACGAGCAACCTGTACGACGTGACCAGCGGCAACAACGGCTCCTGCTCCCCGTCGTACTTCTGCACCGCCGGGACCGGCTACGACGGCCCGACCGGCTGGGGCACCCCGAACGGCACCGCCGCCTTCACCGCCGGCACCAGCAGCGGCGGCAACACGGTGACCGTCACCAACCCGGGCAGCCAGTCCACCGCCACCGGCTCCGCGGTGAGCCTGCAGATCTCCGCCACCGACAGCGCGAGCGCCACCCTCACCTACAGCGCCAGCGGCCTGCCGACCGGCCTGTCCATCTCCAGCTCCACCGGCCTGATCTCCGGCACGGCGTCCACCGCGGGCACCTACAGCACCACCGTCACCGCGACCGACTCCACCGGCGCCTCCGGTTCGGCCTCCTTCACCTGGACCGTCAGCACCAGCGGCGGCGGCACCTGCACCTCGTCCCAGCTGCTGGGCAACGCCGGCTTCGAGTCGGGCAACACCACCTGGACCGCCTCCAGCGGGGTCATCACCAACTCCAGCAGCGAGTCGGCGCACGGCGGCTCCTACTACGCCTGGCTCGACGGGTACGGCTCCACCCACACCGACAC
The DNA here is from genome assembly GCF_040703965.1 of Streptomyces sp. NPDC006655. Classification (NCBI taxonomy): domain Bacteria; kingdom Bacillati; phylum Actinomycetota; class Actinomycetes; order Kitasatosporales; family Streptomycetaceae; genus Streptomyces; species Streptomyces sp. NPDC006655. Next base: position 60,209 of record NZ_JBEYJU010000048.1, read on the forward strand.
GCTGTCCCAGTCGGTGACGATCCCGGCCGGCTGCACCCACACCACGTTCACCTTCTACCTGCACGTCGACACCGCCGAGACCAGCACCAGCACCCAGTACGACAAGCTGACGGTCAGCGCCGGTTCGACCACCCTGGCCACGTACTCCAACCTCAACGCGGCCTCCGGGTACGTGCAGAAGTCCTTCAGCCTCGGGTCCTACGCGGGCTCGACCGTCACCCTGAAGTTCAGCGGTGTCGAGGACTCCTCGCTCCAGACCAGCTTCGTCGTCGACGACACCGCCGTCACGACCGGCTGACAAGTGCGTTGATCTGACCGGATCCCGCACCCGGAAGCCGTCCGGGTGCGGGATCCGTATGACCGGGGGATACGTCACATCGGCACCAAGGGTCCGTTCCCCGACGGAAAGGCGGACACCCCATGCGCCGTACGACGTTCCACCGCGCGTCGCTCGCCGCGACGACCCTGCTCCTGCTGGCGGGCTGCGGCTCCCAGGGCGGGGGCGGCGACCAGGGCGGCGGCGCGGTGTCTACCGCGCCGACCGCGAGCCCCAGCGCGACCCCCACCGCCGGGACCACCCCGAGCCCGAGCCCGACCCCGAGCGCGACCCCGAGTTCCGGCACGGGCTCCGGCGGCTCCTCCGGTGGCTGCACGCCCCTGACCTCGGAACTCACCGCCGCCGACAGCGGCCGCACCTACTGCCTGGCCAAGGGCGGCACCCTCCGGGTCACCCTGACCGGCACCGCGCAGCGCCCCTGGACGAAGATCGTCACCGGCGGCGACACCGGTGTCCTCGAGCCCGTCAACTACGGGATCATGCTCCGCGGCGGTGACGCCGGAGCCGCCTACCAGGCCGTCGCCGCGGGCACGGTCACGCTCACCTCCACCCGCCCGCTGTGCGCGCAGCCCACCGCGCCCGGCCGGGTCTCCTGCAAGGCCGTCCAGGGGTGGCGGGTCACCGTCCGGGTGACGTGAGGCTCACCCGGCCAGGTGCCGCACCTGGTCCCACAGCACCGGGTCCACCACACCCACCCGGCGCCGGAAGTCCCACACCGCGAGCTCGCGCAGCTCGTCCGTCTCCAGGAAGCTCGGCCGGCCCTGGGCGTCCCCGACCGAGCCCGGCGGCAACGGGATCACCCCGGCGCGCTCGTCGTGGTACTTGCTGGTGATCTTGGCGACGGTGGCCCGGTTGCCGCGCACCGCCAGCACCAGGCACGGCCGGTCCTTGGCGCCGGGAGCGTCCTCGTAGGGCACGTTGGCCCACCAGATGTCGCCCGGATGGGGCCGTCCGGCCCTGTCCCGGATGTCCCGCGGATGCCCCGGCGGGCGCGTGCGGTGCCCGCGCGCACGGTGCCCCCTGCCCCAGCCGTCGACGAGGGTGGCGACCAGCGCGAGCAGGACCACCGCCGCGAGGGCGAGCCACCATGACGTGTCCATACGACGACGTTACCGGCGCGAGATAATCGACGCGCGCCCTTACGCGATCCTGATGCGCCCCCGGTCCAGCCGAACCGGTGACAGCACAGGTGAGTTCGCACACAACGGCCCCTGGCGGAGGAGCGACCGGCCCTTTTGCGCCTTACGCTCGACAAACCGCACGACCCCCGCCCACCCCACTTTCCCGACTCCAGTTCCCGGTCCGTCCGGGCGTCCCGCCAACGGAGGTTTCTGCTTCATGAAGCTCACCGTCGTCGGCTGCTCGGGGTCGTTCCCGTCCGCGGAATCGGCCTGCTCGAGCTACCTCGTAGAGGCCGACGGCTTCCGGCTGCTCCTCGACATGGGCAACGGCGCCCTGGGCGAGCTGCAGCGCCACTGCGGTCTCTACGACCTCGACGCGATCTTCCTGAGCCATCTGCACGCCGACCACTGCATCGACATGTGCGCCTACTTCGTGGCGCGCTACTACCGCCACGACGGCGGCCCGTGCCCCCCGATCCCGGTCTACGGCCCCGAGGGCACCGAACACCGGCTCACCACGGCCTACGCCGACACCCCCACCGCCTCCTCGATGAGCGAGGTCTTCGACTTCCACACGGTCAAGCCGTCCACGTTCGACGTCGGCCCCTTCACCGTCCACACCGAGCGGGTCAGGCACCCCGTGGAGGCCTACGGCATCCGCGTCGAGCACGCCGGGAAGTCCCTGACCTACTCGGGCGACACCGGCGTCACCGAGACGCTGGAGGAGCTGGCCCGGGACACCGACCTGTTCCTGTGCGAGGCCGCGTTCACGCACGGCAAGGAGGACATCCCGGACCTGCACCTCAACGGCCGCGAGGCCGGTGAGACCGCCGCCCGTGCCGGTGCCCGCAAGCTGGTCCTCACCCACATCCCGCCGTGGACCGACCCCGCCGTCAACCTCGCCGACGCCCGCGAGGTCTTCGACGGCCCGGTGGAACTCGCGGCGCCGAGAGCGACGTACGAGATCTGACGTGCGTACGGCGTTCAGGGCCGTGCACGAGAAGGCCCCCGCCGCGGCGGGGGCCTTCGTCATGAGTGCTGTCGGCCTCACGCCTTCGTGAGGTCCTCGACCTCCTCCTCGGGCTCGCGGCCCGGGGTGGGGAGGTTGAACCGGACGATGGCGAACCGGAAGACGAAGTAGTAGACCGCTCCGAAGACCAGGCCGATCGGGATGATCAGCCAGGGCTTGGTCGCGAGGTTCCAGTTGAGCGCGTAGTCGATGACACCGGCGGAGAAGGTGAAGCCGGCGTGCACCCCGAGCGCCCAGGTGATCGCCATGGACAGGGCGGTGAGCACCGCGTGGATCACGTACAGCAGCGGCGCGATGAACATGAAGGTGAACTCGATCGGCTCGGTCACACCGGTCACGAAGGAGGTCAGCGCCATCGACAGCATCATGCCCATGACGGCGGCGCGGCGCTCCGGGCGGGCGGTGTGCGCGATGGCCAGGGCGGCGGCCGGCAGGCCGAACATCATGATGGGGAAGAAGCCGGACATGAACTGACCGGCCGTCGGGTCACCGGCGAAGAAGCGGGTCAGGTCACCGTGGACGACCACACCGGCGGAGTTCTTGAAGTCGCCGATCTGGAACCAGGAGACGGTGTTCACGAACTGGTGCATGCCGACCGGGATCAGCGCGCGGTTGATCAGGCCGAACAGACCGGCACCGAAGGCGCCGAGGCCCGTGATCCACTTGCCGAAGTCGGAGATGCCGTTGCCGATCGGCTCCCAGATCAGGCCGAAGAAGACGCCCATGAGGGTGCCGACGAAGGCCATGATGATCGGGACCAGCCGGCGGCCGTTGAAGAAGCCGAGCCAGTCCACCAGCTTGGTGCGGTGGAACCGCTGCCAGACCACCGCGCCCAGCAGGCCCATCACCAGGCCGCCCAGCACACCGGGGTTGTTGTAGGTGGCGGCTATGTCCGCGCCCGCCTGGACCTTCGCCTCGGTGACCGGGAACGCCTTCAGGACGTTGCTGTAGACCAGGAAGCCGACGAGGGCCGCCAGCGCGGTCGAGCCGTCCGACTTCTTCGCGAAGCCGATCGCGACACCGATGCAGAACAGCATCGGGAGGTTGTCGAAGATCGCGCCACCCGCCGTGGCGAACACCGCCGTGACCTTGTCCGGCAGGTGCAGCTTGTCGTGGATGTCCTGCTGGCCGAAGCGGAGCAGCAGACCGGCCGCCGGGAGCACGGCGATCGGCAGCTGGAGGCTGCGGCCGACCTTCTGCAGGCCTTGGAACAGCCCGGATCCCCGCTTCTTCGCGGGAGCCGCCGTGGGCGCGGTGGCGGTGCTCATAGACTTCCTCCATCGGTGATGGTCTACACCACTCAGTGGTGTAGACCTGTTGTACACGATGGGGGCGTTATAAGGAACCCGTCAATTCCGCAATCGCGGCGCTACCGGGCGTACGCCACCCGGCGACCGGCCGCTCAGGCCTTCGTGACGTCCTCCACCTCGTCCTCCGGCTCCCGGCCCGGCGTCCTCAGGTCGAACCGTGTGATCGCGAACCGGAAGAGCACGTAGTAGACCGCCGCGAAGCACAGCCCGATCGGCACGATCAGCCACGGCTTCGTCGCCAGCCGCCAGTTGATGACGTAGTCGATCAGCCCCGCCGAGAAACCGAAGCCGTCGTGCACCCCCAGCCCCCACGTCACCGCCATCGACACCCCGGTCAGCACCGCGTGCGCCACGTACAGCAGGGGCGCGATGAACATGAACGAGTACTCGAGCGGCTCGGTGATGCCGGTGACGAACGACGTCAGCGCCACCGACAGCATCAGACCGCCGATCTCCTTGCGCCGGTGCGGCTTCGCGCAGTGCGTGAGGGCGAGCGCGGCCGCCGGCAGCGCGAACATCATGATCGGGAAGAACCCCGACGTGAACTGACCCGCCTGCGGATCGCCCGCCAGGAACATGTTGATGTCCCCGTGCACCGTCCGCCCGTCCGGCGTGGTGTAACTGCCGAACTGGAACCACAGCGGCACGTTCAGGAACTGGTGCAGCCCCACCACCAGCAGCGCCCGGTTCGCGAGCCCGAACACCCCCGCGCCCCACACCCCCACCCCGTGCAGCCAGCGGCTGAAGCTCTCCAGACCGCTCCCGACCGGCGGCCAGACCCACAGGCACAGCGCCGCGAACCCCATGGCCACGAACGACATGATGATCGGAACCAGCCGCCGCCCGTTGAAGAACCCCAGCCAGTCCACCAGCCTCGTCCGGTGGTACCGGGCCCAGAAGAAGGCGGTCAGCAACCCCAGCGCGATCCCGCCGAAGACCCCCGGGTTCTGGAACGTGAACGTCGACACCGTCCCGTCGCTCACCTGGCACCCGATCCCCGGCAGCGTCCTCGACCCACCCGGACACGACTGCGGGAACTGGTGCAGCACCCCGTAGTAGACGAGGAACCCCGCCACCGCCGCCAGCGCCGTCGAACCGTCCGCCTTCTTCGCCATCCCGATCGCGACCCCGACACAGAACAGCAGCGGCAGCCCGACCGACCCGTCGAGCAGCGCCCCGCCCGCCCCCTGCATCACCTTGGACACGCTCGTCCAGCCAAGCCCCTGGTCCCCGAAGACGTCGGGCTGCCCCAACCGGTTCAGGATGCCCGCCGCCGGCAGCACCGCGATCGGCAGCTGCAGGCTCCGCCCCATCTTCTGCAACCCCTGGAACAGCACGTGCCACCGCTCCCGCGCGGGACCGGCCGTGCTGTCGGCGCTCTGGGCACTCATGGCGCGTCCTCCGGACCCATCGGCTCCACCGCAGGGGTTTGGCGACCGCCCGCCCGCTGGTGTAGACCAGTCGGCAGACGGTTCCGCCGCGGTGCTCGCCATCATTCGGCACCCACGGCACGACCGCTCGCAAAGATGGGCCAACTGTGGGTTACTGCGACAAAGCGGTTCGGATCAGGGAGAAACAACATGGCCAGCAAGGCTGAGAAGATCGTCGCCGGTCTCGGCGGAATCGACAACATCGACGAGATCGAGGGCTGCATCACCCGGCTGCGCACCGAGGTGCACGACGCCTCCAAGGTCGACGAGGCCGCCCTGAAGGCCGCCGGCGCCCACGGCGTCGTCAAGATGGGCACCGCCATCCAGGTCGTCATCGGCACCGACGCCGACCCGATCGCCGCCGAGATCGAGGACATGATGTGACCCCCTGATCCACCCCGAAGGGGCTCCTCCCGCCTGGGAGGAGCCCCTTCGGCCGCTATGGATAGGCTCGTCGCCATGTCACGCATCGACGGCCGCACCCCCGAACAGCTCCGCCCCGTCACCATCGAACGCGGCTGGAGCAAGCACGCCGAAGGCTCCGTCCTCGTCTCCTTCGGCGACACCAAGGTCTTCTGCACCGCCTCCGTCACCGAAGGCGTCCCCCGCTGGCGCAAGGGCAGCGGCGAGGGCTGGGTCACCGCGGAGTACTCCATGCTGCCCCGCGCCACCAACACCCGCGGCGACCGCGAGTCCGTCAAGGGCAAGATCGGCGGCCGCACCCACGAGATCTCCCGCCTCATCGGCCGCTCCCTGCGCGCCGTCATCGACTACAAGGCCCTCGGCGAGAACACCATCGTCCTCGACTGCGACGTCCTCCAGGCCGACGGCGGCACCCGCACCGCCGCCATCACCGGCGCCTACGTGGCCCTGGCCGACGCCGTCACCTGGGCGAAGGGACGCAAGCTCGTCAAGGCCGGCCGGCAGCCCCTCACCGGCACGGTCTCCGCCGTCTCCGTCGGCATCGTCGGCTCGGTCCCGCTCCTCGACCTCTGCTACGAGGAGGACGTCAGGGCCGAGACCGACATGAACGTCGTCTGCACCGGCGACGGCCGCTTCGTCGAGGTCCAGGGCACCGCCGAGGCCGAGCCCTTCGCCCGCGACGAACTCAACGCCCTGCTCGACCTCGCCGTCGCCGGCTGCACCGACCTCGCCGCCATCCAGCGGGCCGCCCTCGAATCCGCCGCCGCGGAGCAGTGAGCGGACGGTAAAGGGAACCCAAAAAGCCCGGGCAACCAGGGCGGCCGACCCCGCGTCCCTATGACTACGGGCGCACGGTCTGAACAACCGTGCGCCCGGCCAGCCGTCACCGGGGAGGGGAACACTTTCATGGCCGCCAGCCGACGCCGAGGCCGTCGCACCACCGCCATCGCCGCCGCAGCCGCGACCACTGCACTCGCCGCCGCCCTGCTCACCGGCTGCGGCACCGTCGACAAGGCCCTGGACTGCGTCCACACCGCCGACTCCATCGCCGACGGCGTCACCGGCCTCCAGCAGGCCGTCGAGAACGCCGCGGACGACCCCACCCGGACCGACGCCTCCCTCGACTCCATCCAGCAGAACCTGAAGAAGATCGGCGACAGGACGGACGACACCGACGTCAACAAGGCCGTCGACGACCTCCAACGAGCCGTGGACAACGTCCGCACGGCGATCAGGAACGGCGACTCCACCCCCGACGTCACCCCGGTCACCGACGCCGCCGGCGAACTCACGAAGGTCTGCACGCCGTAAACCGGTCACCGACGCCGCCGGCGAACTCACGAAGGTCTGCACGCCGTAAACCGGTCAGCGGGGCGCTTGCGATACTGCCACCCATGACCACCACGCCCCGCCTGATCCTCGCCACCCGCAACGCCGGAAAGATCACCGAGCTGCACTCGATCCTCGCCGAGGCGGGACTGCCCCACGAACTGGTGGGCGCCGACGCGTACCCCGACATCCCCGACGTCAAAGAGACGGGCGTCACCTTCGCCGAGAACGCCCTCCTCAAGGCCCACGCCCTCGCCCAGGCCACCGGCCTCCCGGCCGTCGCCGACGACTCCGGCCTCTGCGTCGACGTGCTGCACGGCGCGCCCGGCATCTTCTCCGCCCGCTGGGCCGGCCGACACGGCGACGACAAGGCCAACCTCGACCTGCTCCTGGCCCAGCTCTCCGACATCGCCGACGAACACCGGGGCGCCCACTTCGCCTGCGCGGCGGCCCTGGCCCTCCCGGACGGCACGGAACGCGTGGTCGAGGGCCAACTCCGCGGCACCCTCCGCCACACCCCCACCGGCACGAACGGCTTCGGCTACGACCCGATCCTCCAGCCGGAGGGGGAGTCGCGGACCTGCGCCGAACTGAGCCCCGAAGAGAAGAACGCGATCAGCCACCGCGGCAAGGCGTTCAGGGCGTTGGTCCCGGTGGTGCGGGAGCTGCTGGGCTGAGCGGACGAAAAGACCCCGCACCTTTGAATCTGAGGTGCGGGGCCGTGTCGTTCTGTGGGCCCGGTGGGACTCGAACCCACGACACACCGGACCTAAACCGGCGCCCTCTAGCCAGCTGGGGTACGGGCCCTCAGCCTCGCCTACTCTACTGGGCGATACGAGGGGCTCGTCGCCCTCCCCGACACCATGTGCTGGTGATCGCGTGGCAGTTCGGGCACAGCAACCGCAGGTTCTCCCGCCGGTTGTCCCGCCAGTCCCCGTTGATGTGATCGACCTCAAGTGTCATGGGTTTGTCGCGCCAGATGGGGCCGACTCCGCACCTGGCGCACAGCTCGGGCACACCGAGGTCGTGTCCCTTGTCGTGGTGTAGCCGATCAATCGGCCGTTGTGTTGGTGGCGTTGGGTAGTTCGGGGGCGCTCTCGGGGAGCTCGGCGGGGTA
>NZ_JBEYJU010000049.1:0-64222 GCF_040703965.1 Streptomyces sp. NPDC006655
GCGGGGCCGGGAGCCCGGTGACTCCCGTCCGTCCGCCGTGCCACGGGACACGCGCGGCTCAGGAGGCCGGCGGCGGCCCCTCCGACCGGGTGGGGGTGGTGGGGCCGGCCGACGCCGTACCGCCTGTGGCGTCCGGGTGCACGAACCGGTCCATCGCGTCCTTGGCCTTGCCCGTCCCCGTCTGGATCTTGTCGCTGTACTTGCCCTTGGTCTTCTCGTCGACGACCCGCGCGGCCTTGTCCATGCCGTGCTGGAGCTTGTCGATCTTGTCCTCGTGCTGCTGCGCGAGGTGAGAGGCCTTGTCCTTGGCCGGGGCGAGCTTGGCCTTCAAATTCTCCAAAAGACCCATGGTCCACCTTCCCTCGCGGGCCGTTATGTGCGGGCGCTCTCGCCGGCCTCGTTGTCGGCGGCCTCCCTCGCGGACTGCTGCTGGGGGATCTCGGTGCTCTCGGCGGCGGCGGCCGAGGCGTCGCGCTCGGGCTCCGGCTCCGAACGTGTCCCCGGACCGGCGCCTGCTCCGCTGCCGTCGTCCTTGTCGGCCACCGCCGCGTCCGCCACCGGGTCCGCCGCCGCGTCCGCCGCCGAGTCCTCCGCCGCTGTCGCCTCGGCCGCCTCCTCCGCCGTGCTCTCCGCCGCCGGTTCGGCCGGCTCGACACCGGTCGTCACCTCGGCGGCCGGCTCCTCGGTCGTCTTCGGCTTCTTCCCGAGGAGCCATGCAAAAACGCCCATATCCACTCCATACGTTACTCGTGCGAGCGAAATCCCGCGTGAACCGGTGCGTCCGTCGGTGCCACCCCGGTCTCCGCCACTCGTGGGCGGCGGGAACCTCGCAACGGGCAACGAAGCCCGGACACGGACCGTCACGTAACTCGTTCGAGACCCGCCTCGGAGGTTTGCGAGACTGGTGCAGTGAGCAGCGCACCCTCGGCCCCCCGTGTCATCGCCGTCGTCGGCCCCACCGCGGCCGGAAAATCCGACCTCGGCGTCTTCCTGGCCCAACGGCTCGGCGGGGAGGTCGTCAACGCCGACTCGATGCAGCTGTACCGGGGGATGGACATCGGCACCGCCAAGCTGACGCCCGAGGAGCGCGCCGGCGTCCCGCACCACCTCCTCGACATATGGGACGTGACCGTCACCGCCTCCGTCGCCGAGTACCAGCGGCTCGCCCGCGCCCGCATCGACGCCCTGCTCGCCGAGGGCCGCTGGCCGATCCTGGTCGGCGGCAGCGGTCTGTACGTCCGCGGCGCCGTCGACAACCTGGAGTTCCCCGGTACCGACCCCGAGGTCCGGGCCCGCCTGGAGGAGGAACTCGTCCTGCGCGGCTCCGGCGCGCTGCACGCCCGGCTGTCCGCCGCCGACCCCGAGGCCGGGCGCGCCATCCTGCCCAGCAACGGCCGCCGCGTCGTCCGCGCCCTGGAGGTGATCGAGATCACCGGCCGTCCCTTCACGGCCAACCTGCCGGGCCACGACTCGGTGTACGACACCGTTCAGATCGGCGTCGACGTGACCCGCCCCGAACTCGACGAGCGCATCGCGCTGCGCGTCGACCGGATGTGGGAGGCCGGCCTCGTGGACGAGGTGCGCGCACTGGAGGCGCACGGGCTGCGCGAGGGCCGCACGGCGTCGCGCGCCCTCGGCTACCAGCAGATCCTGGCGGCGCTAGCCGGGGAGTGCACGGAAGCGGAAGCCCGTGCCGAGACCGTCCGTGCCACCAAACGCTTCGCGCGCCGTCAGGATTCATGGTTCAGGCGCGACCCGCGGGTGCACTGGTTGAGTGGGGCCGCCGAGGACCGCGAGGAACTTCCGCGGCTGGCCCTGGCGTTGGTCGAACGACCGGTCACAGCCTGATCACGTCATGGCATCGGGATGCGCCACCGGTCATCCGGGCCTCCGGCGCCGTGCCATCATCGAGCTTCGATCGCAAGTGGAGTCCTAGGTTGGGAGGGCGCGTGGCGATGGAGGCCGGCCCTCGCGACACCGCACAAGACACCGAACATGTCGCAGTCGGGCCCAGTGAGACCGAAGAGGCCGAGGACAGGCTGAGCTCGGACGGCCCGGACGACACGGTGGGCGGCGGTGTCACCGCCGACGGCCCCGAGCCGGAGGAGATGTTCGCGGGCGGCCCCGAGGTGGAGGTCGAACTCCGCCCGCAGCGCCGCCTGCGCCTGTGGCAGCTGGCCCCCATCGTGGGCCTGGCCGCGGTCGGCTCCCTGATGTTCGCCTTCCCGCTCGCCTTCGACTTCGGCGACAGTGGCGCGGTGATCGCGATGCTGGGCCTGTTGATCTGCTTCTGCGCGGCCGGCTGGGGCATGACGGCCGCCCGCAGGGTCGGCTACACCTGGCCGGGCGTCCCGGCGAGGGGCTCGGGCCGCAGGCCGGACTGGCGCGTGGTGATCGGTTACGCGGTGCTGGTGGCGATCGTGGTCGTCCTGGCCGTCTGGCGCGTGGCGCGCCTGCGCTGAGAAAGGCCTCTCGCCGGCGGCGCCCAGCCCCCACCGACCCGCGTCCGGGATGCCACGCACCCCTCCCTTACCCTCGAAGAATGAGCATCCCCTTCCTCAAGGGCCACGGCACCGAGAACGACTTCGTGATCGTCCCGGACCCGGACAACGCCCTCGACCTCGGCCCGGCCGCCGTCGCCGCTCTCTGCGACCGTCGCGCCGGCATCGGCGCCGACGGCGTGCTGCACGTCGTACGGTCCGCCGCGCACCCCGAGGCCAGGGGGATGGCCGCCGACGCCGAGTGGTTCATGGACTACCGCAACAGTGACGGCTCGATCGCCGAGATGTGCGGCAACGGCGTCCGCGTCTTCGCCCGCTACCTCCAGCAGGCCGGCCACGTCACCGAGGGAGACCTCGCCGTCGCCACCCGTGGCGGCGTCAAGACCGTCCACATCGACAAGGCCGGTGACGTCACCGTCGGCATGGGCCGTGCCCGCCTCCCGGAGGGTGACGTCACCGTCTCCGTCGGCGACCGCTCCTGGCCCGCGCTGAACGTGAACATGGGCAACCCGCACGCCGTCGCCTTCGTCGCGGACCTCGCCGACGCCGGCGACCTGTACACCCCGCCCCCCTTCAGCCCGCCGTCGGCCTACCCCGAAGGGGTCAACGTCGAGTTCGTCGTGGACCGCGGCCCCCGCCACGTCGCGATGCGCGTCCACGAGCGCGGCTCCGGCGAGACCCGCTCCTGCGGCACCGGCGCCTGCGCGGTCGCCGTCGCCGCCATCCGCCGCGACGGCGCCGACCCGGCCGTCAGCGGCACCCCGGCGACGTACACCGTGGATCTGCCCGGCGGACGGCTCGTCATCACCGAACGACCCGACGGAGAGATCGAGATGACAGGCCCCGCCGTGATCGTGGCCGAGGGCGAGATCGACGCCGACTGGCTGGAAAACGTCCTCCGTTGAGGCGGCCTGACGTCATGAACCGTGGTCCGGGCCGCTGTGCGACACCCGGATCCACGGCAGCCGTCGCCCACGTGGCGAAAAACGTCGGCCACCCGCCGAACAGGTGGCGCAAAATCGTAAACCTCGAAATCGTCGCTCGATGGGGTGATCCGTTTCACGCTCGCCGGGAGCCGGTCAATCGGGCGCGATGGGCTCGGTAGCATCAAGCACCGGCACGGACGGGGGGACGTCGCCCATCCCTGAGCCACGTATGCCCTGGGGCCCCGTCCGCCGGTCCACGAGCCGGAGGTGCCCATGAGTGCGGAGGCCACGAACCCTGCGACGCCCGGTCCTGTCGTGCCCACGGTGGCCCGCAGGAAGGCCCGCCCTCGGATCGACCTGCGTCGACTCGGTCTGGCCGCGTTGCTCGGCAATGCCGCCCGCGGCAGACTGCCGGACGCCATCGGCCATGTCGCCGAGGCGCACCGCGCCCACTACCCCGACGCCGATCTCGAACCACTGCGCCGCGCCTACGTCCTGGCCGAGTCCTCGCACCGCGGCCAGATGCGCAAGAGCGGCGAGCCGTACATCACGCACCCGCTCGCGGTCACCCTGATCCTCGCCGAACTCGGCGCCGAGACCACGACCCTGACGGCCTCTCTGCTCCACGACACCGTCGAGGACACCGAGGTGACGCTCGACCAGGTCGGGGAGGAGTTCGGCGCGGAGGTCCGCTACCTGGTCGACGGGGTGACGAAACTCGAGAAGGTCGACTACGGGGCCGCCGCCGAGCCCGAGACGTTCCGGAAGATGCTCGTCGCCACCGGCAGCGACGTCCGGGTGATGTCGATCAAGCTCGCCGACCGGCTGCACAACATGCGCACCCTCGGCGTGATGCGCCGCGAGAAACAGGAACGCATCGCCAAGGTCACGCGGGACGTCCTCATCCCGCTCGCCGAGCGGCTCGGCGTGCAGGCGCTGAAGACCGAACTGGAGGACCTGGTCTTCGCGATCCTGCACCCCGAGGAGTACGAGCACACCCGCGAGCTGATCGCGGCGAACGCGGCCCGCGCGGAGGACCCCCTCGCGGACATCGCCGACGAGGTGCGCGGAGTGCTGCGCGAGGCCGACATCCCGGCCGAGGTCCTCATCCGCCCCCGGCACTTCGTCTCCGTCCACCGGGTCAGCCGCAAGCGCGGCGAACTGCGCGGCTGCGACTTCGGCCGGCTGCTGGTGCTGGTCAACGAGGACGCGGACTGTTACGCCGTCCTCGGTGAACTGCACACCTGTCTGACCCCGGTGGTCTCGGAGTTCAAGGACTTCATCGCCGTACCCAAGTTCAACCTGTACCAGTCGCTGCACACGGCGGTCGCCCGTGCCGACGGCCAGGTGGCCGAGGTCCTCATCCGCACCCACCAGATGCACAAGGTCGCCGAGGCCGGCGTGGTCGCCCTCGGCAACCCCTACGCGCAGGCCGCCGAGGCGCCCGCGGCGGACACCGCGGACGACGCGGCCGACGGCGAGCGCGCCGACCCCACCCGTCCGGGCTGGCTCTCCCGGCTCCTCGACTGGCAGAAGGCCGCGCCCGACACCGACACCTTCTGGTCCACCCTGCGTGAGGACCTCGCCCAGGACCGCGAGATCACCGTCTTCCGCCCCGACGGCGGCACCCTCGGCCTCCCCGAGGGTGCCACCTGCGTCGACGCCGCGTACGCCCAGTACGGCGAGGACGCCCACGCCTGCATCGGCGCCCGTGTCAACGGCCGGCTCGCGACCCTCAGCACGGTCCTGAGAGACGGCGACACCGTCCAGCTCCTGATGGGCCAGGACCCGGCCTCCGAGCCCTCCCGGGAATGGCTCGAGCACGCCCACACACCCGCCGCCCGCATCGCCATCCAGCGCTGGATCGCCACCCACCCGGCGACCGCCGCGGAGGAACCACCGGTCCCCGTCCCCAGCCGCCCCGCCCCCGAACCCCAGGCACCCGCCCCCCGCACCGCAAGCGCCGTGGTCGCCGACCGCCCCGACGCGACCGTACGGCTGGCCGGCTGCTGCACCCCCGTGCCCCCCGACGAGGTCACCGGTTTCGCGGTACGCGGGGGAGTGGTCACCGTGCACCGCGTGGAATGCGCCGCGGTGGCCCACATGAAGGGCACCGGACGCCCGGAGATGGCCGTGAGCTGGGGCGACAGCGCCGGCTGCCGGGTCACCCTGGTCGCCGAATCGTTCGGCCGCCCCCATCTGCTCGCCGACCTCACCGAGGCGATGGCCCAGGAGGGCGCCGAGATCGTCTCGGCGACCGTGGAACCGCCCAGCCAGCAGCGCGTCCGCCACACCTACACGGTCGAGCTCCCCGACGCGGCCCATCTGCCGGACCTGATGCGCGCGATGCGCAACGTACCCGGCGTGTACGACGTGGGCCGCGCGCAACACCAGTGACGGTCGGCCGCGCGCCTCACCGGTCACGTGCCCGGCGGGTCGGTGTGGGCCGGTGAAGTACTCGTTCGGGTGGTTTGGTCGCGAGTCGTCACGGTGAACCGGGGCCACGCTGGTAGCGGTGGTCCATGCCGCTCACCCTCCGCACCGGTCCGCTGCCGCGCCGTAGCCGTCCGTCCCGGCCCCGGCGGGCCGCCGCCCTCCTCGCCTCCGCCGTCTCCGTCGCCCTGCTGGGCGCGAGCGCACCGCCGGTCCCGCTGGGCCTCGGCGACCGGCTCTTCCCCTACCTCGGCAACCCCGGGTACGACGTGGCGTCGTACGACCTCTCCTTCACCTACTCCGGCCGCAACGACAAGCCGCTCCAGGCCGTCACCACCATCGACGCCGTCACCACCGCCGACCTGGACCGGGTCAACCTCGACTTCGCGCACGGCAAGGTCGAGTCCGTGGAGGTCGACGGTCGGCCCGCCGACTACGCGAGCGCCGGTGAGGACCTGGTCGTCACCCCCGACCGGCCGCTGCGGAAGGGCAGCTGGGCCAGGATCACGGTGCGGCACACCAGCGACCCGGTGCCCGCCAAGGACCAGGACGGCGGCTGGGTGCGCACCTCCGACGGGCTCGCCATGGCCAACCAGGCGGACGCCGCCCACCTGGTCTTCCCGTGCAACGACCACCCGTCCGACAAGGCGATGTTCACCTTCCACGTGACCGCCCCGGACGACTACACGGTCGTCGCCAACGGACTGCCCACCGAGGCCGCCCGGACCGGCGGCCGGACCACCTGGACCTACCGCACCCAGCACCCCATGGCCACCGAGCTGGCCCAGGTCTCCATCGGCCACTCCGCCGTCCTGCACCGCAAGGGGCCGCACGGACTGCCGGTCCGGGACGTCGTCCCCAGCGCCGACACCAAGAAACTCGAACCCTGGCTGGCCCGGACGCCGGACCAGATCGCCTGGCTGGAGAGCAAGGTCGGCACGTTCCCGTTCGAGACGTACGGCGTGCTCATGGCACAGGCCACCACAGGGTTCGAGCTGGAGACCCAGACCCTCTCGCTGTTCGAGAAGAACCTGTTCACCCAGCCGGCGTACCCCAAGTGGTACATCGAGTCGATCATGGTCCACGAGCTCTCGCACCAGTGGTTCGGCGACAGCGTCAGCCCGCGCGTGTGGTCGGACGTCTGGCTGAACGAGGGCCACGCCACCTGGTACGAGGAGCTGTACGCGGAGGAGAAGAGCCACCACCCCATGATCGACCGCATGAAGGCGGCCTACGGTGAATCCGACGCCTGGCGCGCCTCCGGCGGACCGCCCGCCCGGCCCAAGGCCCCCGCACCGGGTCAGAAGATCAGCATCTTCCGGCCGAACATCTACGACGGAGCGGCCCTCATCCTCTACGCCCTGCGCCAGGAGATCGGCAAACCCGCCTTCGAGCGCCTGGAGCGGATCTGGGTACAGCGCCACCGGGACGGCGACGCCGGCACCGCCGACTTCGTCCGACTGGCGTCCGCGGTCGCCGGCCGCGACCTCACCGGCTTCCTCGACCCCTGGCTGTACGGCGAGAAGACCCCGCCGATGCCCGGTCACCCGGACTGGAAGCAGCAACCGGCCAAGCAGGCCCCGCGCAAGCAGGCGCACAAGTGACGGCCGGGCGGCCCCGGGAATAACACGGTGCCGAGGCGACGCGTGCCGTGCGACCATCATGGGGTCGGCACGGCACGGGTCAGCGGGAATCTCCCCGGGTACTCGTACGTTGAACAGTCATCGCACTGACAACGGCCGACTAAGGCATTCCATCGACACAAAGGACCCAATGACCTCCTCTTCTTCCCCTTCCCAGGACACCAGGCGCCTCGCGCAGGACTACCCCGACGGTCTTCGGGCCGATGCCCTGATGGAAGAGGACGTCGCCTGGAGCCACGAGATCGACGGAGAGCGGGACGGCGACCAGTTCGACCGCTCCGAGCGCGCGGCCCTGCGCCGTGTCGCCGGCCTCTCCACCGAGCTCGAGGACGTCACCGAGGTCGAGTACCGGCAGCTCCGCCTGGAGCGGGTGGTACTGGTCGGGGTGTGGACCTCGGGCACCGCACAGGACGCGGACAACTCCCTCGCGGAGCTGGCCGCCCTCGCCGAGACGGCGGGCGCGCTGGTGCTCGACGGCGTCATCCAGCGCCGCGACAAGCCCGACGCGGCCACCTACATCGGCTCCGGCAAGGCCCTGGAGCTGCGCGACATCGTCCTCGAATCCGGCGCTGACACGGTCATCTGCGACGGTGAGCTGAGCCCCGGCCAGCTGATCCAGCTGGAGGACGTCGTCAAGGTCAAGGTCATCGACCGGACCGCCCTCATCCTGGACATCTTCGCCCAGCACGCCAAGTCCCGCGAGGGCAAGGCGCAGGTCGCGCTCGCGCAGATGCAGTACATGCTGCCGCGGCTGCGAGGCTGGGGTCAGTCGCTGTCCCGGCAGATGGGTGGCGGTCGCGGCGGCCTGGCCACGCGTGGTCCCGGTGAGACCAAGATCGAGACGGACCGGCGGCGGATCCGAGAGAAGATGGCGAAGATGCGCCGGGAGATCGCGGAGATGAAGACCGGCCGCGAGATCAAGCGCCAGGAGCGCCGCCGCAACAAGGTGCCGTCCGTCGCCATCGCGGGCTACACCAACGCCGGCAAGTCCTCCCTGCTCAACCGCCTCACGGGCGCCGGTGTCCTGGTCGAGAACGCCCTGTTCGCGACCCTGGACCCGACGGTCCGGCGGGCCGAGACCCCCGGCGGCCGCCTCTACACCCTGGCGGACACGGTCGGATTCGTCCGCCACCTGCCCCACCACCTGGTCGAGGCCTTCCGTTCCACCATGGAGGAGGTCGGCGACTCCGACCTGATCCTGCACGTGGTCGACGGCTCGCACCCGGCGCCGGAGGAGCAGCTGGCCGCCGTGCGCGAGGTGATCAGGGACGTCGGCGCCACCGACGTCCCGGAGATCGTCGTGATCAACAAGGCGGACGCGGCGGACCCCCTGGTCCTGCAGCGCCTGCTCCGCGTCGAGAAGCGGTCCATCGCCGTCTCGGCCCGCACGGGCCAGGGCATCGACGAACTGCTCGCCCTTCTCGACAACGACCTGCCCCGCCCGTCGGTGGAGATCGAGGCCCTGGTCCCGTACACCCACGGCAAGCTGGTCGCCCGCGCGCACAACGAGGGCGAGGTCCTCTCGGAGGAGCACACCGCCGAGGGCACCCTCCTCAAGGTCCGCGTCCACGAGGAACTGGCAGCGGAACTCGCACCGTACGTTCCGTCACCGGTCGCATGACAGCTCGTAAGTGAAAGGGCCGCCCCCCTTTGTTCAGGGGGGCGGCCCTTTCACTTACCTGGGGGCGCGGGGAACGGCGATATCAGCCCCCTCACTGATCAGCGAACTCCTTGCTGACCGCCTCGTACACACCCTTCGCCACGGTCCCGAACCGCGGCCCGGCCAGCCACCCCGAACTCACCGGCCCGATGGACGTGTTGGACACCAGCGCCACCTTCCCGTCGGCACCCTTCTCCACCCAGCCACCGCCGGACGCCCCGCCGGTCATCGTGCACCCGATCCGGTACATCGTCGGCGCCGCGGCATCGATCGACAGCCGCCCCGGCCTGTCCGCGCACTGGTACAGCAACGACCCGTCGTACGGCTTGGCCGCCGGATACCCGGTGGCCGTGATGCTCGGCACCTTCGGGACGGCCGGCGCGTCGAAGTTCACCGCAAGCGCCGAGCCGACCGTCTCCTCGAGGGACTTGCCGCCACTGCCCTGCTCGGGAGTCACATGGATCACGGCGTAGTCGTACGACGCGCCCTGGCCGCCGGTCTCCCCGCCCTGGTCGATCCACTGCTGCGAGGTCCGCGCCCCGTCACCCCACCACACGCCGTACGGCGCGACCTCCGACCGGGTGGCCTTGGCCAGCGCCGCCCCGGTCAGACCCTTGTCGTTGTACGACGGCACGAACGCGATGTTGCGGTACCAGCCGCCCTTCTTACCGGCGTGCACACAGTGCCCCGCCGTCCACACCAGGTTGGACTTGCCCGGGTGCGCGGGGTCCTCGACGACCGTCGCCGAGCAGACCATCGTGCCCTCGGGGGAGTCGAAGAAGACCTTCCCGGCCGTGGCCGCCGCGGCGTGGTACGTCGGCCGCACCGCCGTCGCCCGGACCGGTGCCGGGGCCGGGTCGGTCACGCCCTGGTCACCGGAGAGGCCGTTGTCGTCGACGGCCTTGTGCTGGTCGGGGTCGTCGGCGTCCCGCATCCGGTCGGGGTTCCACAGGCCCTTGATGATGGGGTTGATGAAATCGTCGGCCTCGCGCAGCCAGTCCCGCCTGTCCCACTTCTTCCAGGCGCCGTTCTTCCACTTGTCGATGTCGATCCCGTGCTCTTTGAGCTTGTTCCTGATGTCCGCCGGGATCTTGATCTTGCCGTCGCCAGGGTCGGCCGTGGCGGACGCGGACGCCGGGCCGCCCGCGTGGTCGTCGCCCGAGCCGTTGCAGGCGGTGGCGGTGAGCGCCAGCGCCGAGGCGAGGGCGACGGCCGCCAGCGCCCGGGGCGTGCCCCCTCCCCGGCGAAGGACGGACGACGGCCGGATGGATCGCATGGTGGTGACTCCCCCTGTTGTCAAAGGACTTCAGCGCTCCACACTATGCGTTCGCTGTGAAGGCCCACCCCCGGCCGGGCAACGGTTTCGCTACGGCCTCACCAGCGGGGCAACCGCAGTTCGCAGCCGGGGTCGACGTGGCGCACGCAACCCGTGTCGTCGCGGGTGCGCACAGCCGACTCCAGATACCGCCGGTGCGGGCGGCCGAGGGCCTCGTGGCCGAGCTCCGCACGGGCCCGGGCCGGAGGGGATGCGGACCTCACCGTCCTCGAACTCCATCACGCCGGCCCGGATCACGTCCGGTGCGGACCCCCGGGATTCGGGAACTATCTCGCGTCGACCCGTAACCCGCCGGACGGCCCGGGGTTGTAGCGGTGGGGGTCCGGCTGTCTGTGCCCGGCGCCCGCCGGACAACTCGCCTCTGGACAGCGGGAGGACAGCGAGCCGTGGCCATGACCGAGTCGGTGACCAGGGAGACGTTCGGGGGAGCGCGGGCAGCGCACGAGGGGATTCTCACGCGCCAGTCGGCGCGAGAATCGCGGGCCCGTACCTATGCGCGCGCCCTGCCCATCGTGCCGGTCCGGGCGCGCGGACTGACCATCGAGGGCGCCGACGGCCGCCGTTACCTGGACTGCCTCTCCGGTGCCGGTACCCTCGCCCTCGGCCACAACCACCCCGTCGTGCTCGAGGCGATCCGCAAGGTACTCGACTCCGGCGCCCCGCTCTCCGTCCTAGACCTGGCGACCCCGGTCAAGGACGCGTTCGTCACCGAACTCTTCCGCACCCTGCCACCCGGCCTTGCCGACCGCGCCCGCGTCCAGTTCTGCGGACCCGCCGGTACGGACGCCGTGGAGGCCGCCCTCAAACTGGTGCGCACCGCGACCGGGCGCACCGGCGTACTCGCCTTCACCGGCGCCTACCACGGGATGACCGCCGGTGCTCTGGCCGCCTCCGGCGGAGCCGGTGACGTCCGGGTCGCCCGGCTGCCCTATCCGCAGGACTACCGCTGCCCGTTCGGTGTCGGCGGCCCACGCGGCGCCGAACTCGCCGCCCGCTGGACCGAGTCGTTGCTCGACGACCCCAAGTCCGGCGTCCCACTGCCCGCCGGCATGATCCTCGAACCCGTCCAGGGCGAGGGTGGGGTGCATCCCGCACCGGACGACTGGCTGCGCCGGATGCGCCGACTCACCGCCGACCGGTCCATCCCCCTCATCGCGGACGAGATCCAGACCGGTGTGGGCCGGACCGGCGCCTTCTGGGCCGTCGAGCACAGCGGAGTCACTCCCGACGTGATGGTCCTCTCCAAGGCCATCGGCGGCAGTCTCCCCCTCGCGGTCGTCGTCTACCGCGACGACCTCGACGTCTGGGAGCCCGGCGCCCACGCCGGCACCTTCCGTGGCAACCAACTCGCCATGGCCGCCGGTGCGGCCACCCTCGCCCACGTCCGCGAGAACGCCCTCGCCGACCGGGCCCGCCTGCTCGGCACCCGCATGCTCACCCGACTGCGCGGACTCCAGGACGACTTCGCGTGCGTGGGCGAGGTGCGGGGGCGGGGCCTGATGATCGGGGTGGAAATGGTGGATCCGGAGGCGGAGCGGAGCCCGGGGCAGGGGAAGCCCACCGGCTCCGCCGACACGACCGGGAGCCGGGACGGCAGGCCCGCGGGCCCGGACAGCGGTGCGACCGGCGGGCGGGACGGTGACGCCGGACCCGGGCCGCACCCCGCCGCCCCGGTTCTGGCCGCCGCCGTCCAGCGGGCCTGTCTGGAACGGGGCCTGATCGTCGAACTCGGCGGCCGCCACGCCGGTGTCGTACGACTCCTTCCGCCGCTGACCATCACCGACGAGCAAGCCGAGGCCGTACTGGACCGGCTCGCCGACGCCG
Source organism: Streptomyces sp. NPDC006655 (assembly GCF_040703965.1). Classification (NCBI taxonomy): domain Bacteria; kingdom Bacillati; phylum Actinomycetota; class Actinomycetes; order Kitasatosporales; family Streptomycetaceae; genus Streptomyces; species Streptomyces sp. NPDC006655. Next base: position 12,324 of record NZ_JBEYJU010000049.1, read on the forward strand.
TGGCCGCGGTGGCCCGCGACCCCTCCGGCCGACGCGGCGTCCGACCGGACCAGGAGAGCGTCCGAAAGGACTAGGAGAACCAGGCAGAGACCGGGAACCCCTGCCCGTCGAACGGCCGGACACCTGCCGACCCGGCCCCGCCCGAAACCCCACACCATCCGCACCTCCTCGTCCTGGCCGTCTCTGCCGTCAGGACCCAGGACGGCGAACCAGCACCGCCCGAGCCCGAGGAACCCCTTGAACGCCACCCCCTATCCCGACGAGCCCGGAGACCAAGGCCCCCAGGGACGCCCCGTTCCGCTCGCCGAGTCGGTCCCCCCGCAACGCGGCCGCGCCTCCCAGGCCGAGCGGCCGCACGGCGATCCCGGGGACCCCCTCGAACACCCCGACCCGTACACCGCGGCCCAGGCCGCCGCCGTGGACAACCTGCTGCGCTGCTGGACGCGCGAGACCGGCCTCCCCGCCCCGGACACCGGCATCCTCCGCATCCCGCTGCCCGCCAGCGGTTCGGCCCTGGTCACCCCGGTCCGCCACTGGTCCCCGACCGGCTGGCACCGCTTCGGCCCGCCCCGGCTGGCCGGCGCCCCCGACTCCGCCCCGCCCGTGGACGCGGTCACCCTCGCCGCCCTGCTCGCCCGCGAGACGGCCTGGACAGCGGCGCGCACGGCTGACCGAACCCACGACAACCCCGCCCGAGCCACCGGTGCCGCCGACACTGGCACGCCCTGTGTCGCCGACACCGGCACGCCCCGTGTCGCCGACGCCGACAAGCCCCGTGTCGCCGACGCCGACAGGCCCCGTCCCGCCGAAAGCGCGCCCGTCACCCAGGCCGCTCCCGCCGCCCCTGCCGACGACCTGGTGGCCCGGGTCGCCGACTCCCTGCGTCGCACGGCCCTCTTCATCGCCGACCGGCGAGCCCACCCCGCCGACGGCCCCGACCGCTTCCTCGCCGCCGAGCAGGCGCTCCTCCTCGGCCACCCGCTGCACCCGACCCCGAAGAGCCGCGGGGGCCTGACCGAATCCGAAACCCGCCTCTACTCACCGGAGCTGCGCGGCTCCTTCCCCCTGCACTGGATGACCGTCCACTCCTCGCTGCTCGCCACCGACTCGGCCTGGACCGAACGCGGCCGACCCGTCCCCGCGCCGCATCTCATGGAACGCCTCGCCGGGACGCCCCTGCCGCTGCCCGAAGGCCATGCCGCCGCGTTGCCCCTGCATCCCTGGCAGGCCCGCGAGGTCCGCCACCGCGAGGAGACCGCCGCCCTTCTCGACGCCGGACTGCTCCACGACCTGGGCCCCCTCGGCGTCCCCTGGCATCCCACCTCCTCCGTACGAACCGTCCACCGCACCGGCGCCGCCGCCATGCTCAAGCTGTCCCTCGGTCTGCGCATCACCAACTCCCGTCGCGAGAACCTCCGCAAGGAACTCCACCGGGGCGTGGAGGTGCACCGTCTGCTGCGCACCGGCCTCGGCAAGCAGTGGCAGGCCGCCCATCCCGGGTTCGACATCGTGCGCGACCCCGCCTGGCTCGCCGTCGACGGCCGGGACGGCCGGCCCGTGTCCGGCCTCGACGTGATGATCCGGCACAACCCGTTCACCCCGACCGACGACGTGTCCTGCGTCGCCGGACTGGTCGCCCCACGCCCCCATGACGCCCTACGCCCCTCCGACGCCCCACGCCCCCACGGCACACCGGCCGCGGACGGCAGGCCGCCCCGGCCGTTCCGCTCACGGTTGGCCCGAGTGGTCGCCCGGCTCGCCGTACGCACCGGCCGGCCCGTCGGCGCCGTCAGTGCCGAGTGGTTCCTGCGCTACCTGGAACAGGTCGTCCGCCCGCTGCTCTGGCTCGACGGCGAGGCCGGCATCGCCCTGGAGGCGCACCAGCAGAACACCCTGCTCCTGCTGGACTCCGACGGCTGGCCCGTCGGCGGCCGCTACCGCGACAACCAGGGCTACTACTTCCGCGAGTCACGGCGGGCCGACCTGGACGCCCGACTGCCCGGCATCGGTGAGCACAGCGACACCTTCGTCTCCGACGAGACCACCGACGAGCGTTTCGCCTACTACCTCGGCATCAACAACGTGTGCGGTCTCATCGGAGCGTTCGGCTCGCAGCAACTCGCCGACGAACGTCTGCTGCTCGCCGCGTTCCGCCGTTTCCTCACCGACACGGCCGCCGGACCCACCCGACCGCACAGCTCCCTGCCCGGCCGCCTGCTCGACTCACCCGTCCTGCGTTGCAAGGCCAACCTGCTGACCCGGCTGTACGGCCTCGACGAACTCGTCGGCCCGGTCGACACCCAGTCCGTCTACGTCACCATCGCCAACCCCCTCCACTCCTGACTCGCCCGATCACACCGGCACTCCCACCTACCCGCCGACCACCGCCCTTCGTTCACCGACCGAGGAACATGACCCACCTCGTCTTCTGAGAGGAGCGCACCGTGCCTCCCACCGACGCGAGCGCCGACGCAGGCCCCGTACCGGTCCATCCCGGCCGCCCCTGCCACCCCGGCCGCTCCGGACCCGCCGAGATCACCGGGGACTGCGAGGACACCCTGGACCTCCGGCTGCCCGCCGGACTCCGCGCCCTCTTCGCCGGGAAGCCGGCCGACCGGCCGGTCCCGGGACCTGTCGACGCGCCGGACCTGCTCGACCACGTGGGTGCCTGGGGCCCGACCCCGACCCCGGTCGGCTCCTTCCAGCTGGTGCCGGCGCAGGTGGAACGGGACCTGCCGGTCATCAGCCGCTGGATGGACGACCCCGCAGTGGCCAGGTTCTGGCAGTTGGCCGGCTCACCGACGCGGACGGAGGAACACCTGCGCGGCCAACTCGCCGGTGACGGACGCAGCGTGCCGTGTCTGGGCCTGCTGGACGGCACCCCCATGAGCTACTGGGAGATCTACCGGGCCGACCTCGACCCGCTCGCCCGCCGTTATCCGGCCCGCCCGCACGACACCGGATTGCACCTGCTCATCGGCGATGTCGCCGACCGGGGAAAGGGACTGGGCTCCGCCCTGCTGAGAGCCGTGGCCGATCTCGTACTCGATCACCGCCCCGCCTGCGCGCGGGTCGTCGCGGAACCTGATCTTCACAACACCCCCTCCGTGGCCGCCTTCCTCAACGCGGGCTACCGCTACGCAGCCGAGGTCGACCTGCCTGCCAAACGGGCCGCCCTCATGATCCGGGACCGGTCCCTACGTCATCTGATGTAGCGCTGAGTGATTGCGTGGACACATGTAGTACGAAGCGGCGGCCGATCGAGTTCCCGGCCGCCCGAAGAAAATCGACAGCGGCCCGAACTCCGGCCCGTCCGCTCTCCGTCCGGCCCGTCCGCTCTCCGTCCGGCCCGTCCGTTGAGGAGTCCTCGGCGTGCTCGCACCCCTCGCACCCGTCTTGACCGCCCGATTGTCAGCGCAGGGCCGTAGGGTGGTCGCGCTATGACGAAGCCCTCACTCCCTGAACTCCTGCATGCCGCTGTCACAGCTGTCGGCGGCACGGAGCGCCCCGGCCAGGTGACCATGGCCGAATCGGTCGCCGAAGCGATCGACGACGGATCCCATCTGCTGGTCCAGGCCGGCACCGGCACCGGAAAGTCGCTCGGCTATCTGGTGCCCGCGCTCGCCCACGGGGAGCGGGTCGTCGTGGCGACGGCGACGCTCGCCCTGCAGAGACAGCTGGTGGAGCGGGATCTGCCACGGACCGTCGACGCCCTGCACCCGCTGCTGCGCCGCCGCCCGGAGTTCGCGATGCTCAAGGGCCGGTCGAACTACCTGTGTCTGCACCGGCTGCACGAAGGACTGCCGCAGGACGAGGAAGAGGGCCTTTTCGACCAGTTCGAGGCGGCCGCCCCGACCGGCAGGCTGGGTCAGGACCTGCTGCGGCTGCGGGATTGGGCCGACGAGACCGAGAGCGGTGACCGCGACGATCTGACGCCGGGTGTCTCCGACAAGGCATGGGCGCAGGTCTCGGTCTCCTCGCGGGAGTGCCTCGGCGCGTCCAAGTGCGCCTACGGCGCCGAGTGCTTCGCCGAGATGGCCCGCGAGCGCGCCAAGCTCGCCGAGGTGGTCGTCACCAACCACGCCCTGCTGGCCATCGACGCCATCGAGGGCGCCCCCGTGCTCCCCCCGCACGAGGTGCTGATCGTGGACGAGGCGCACGAACTGGTCTCCCGGGTCACCGGTGTCGCCACCGGCGAACTCACCCCGGGCCAGGTCAACCGCGCGGTCCGGCGCTCCGCCAAGCTGGTCGACGAGAAGGCCGCCGACCAGCTCCAGACCGCCGCCGAGGGCTTCGAGCGGCTGATGGAGCTGGCCCTGCCGGGCCGTCTGGAGGAGATCCCGGAGGATCTCGGCTATGCCCTCGCGGCGCTTAGGGACGCGTCCCGCACGGTGATCTCCGCGATCGGCACGACCCGTGACAAGTCCGTCCAGGACGAGGACGCGGTCCGCAAGCAGGCGCTGGCGTCGGTGGAGAGCGTGCACGACGTGGCCGAGCGGATCGTGAACGGCTCCGAGTGGGACGTGGTCTGGTACGAACGCCACGACCGCTTCGGCGCCTCCCTCCGGGTCGCCCCGATGTCCGTCTCGGGTCTGCTCCGGGAGAAGCTCTTCGCGGACCGTTCGGTCACCCTCACCTCGGCGACCCTCAAGCTCGGCGGCGACTTCAACGGCGTGGGCGCCTCCCTCGGCCTCGCCCCCGAGGGCACCGAGGGGGAGGACTTCCCGCGCTGGAAGGGGGTGGATGTGGGCTCGCCCTTCGACTACCCGAAGCAGGGCATCCTCTACGTCGCCAAACACCTCGCCCGCCCCGCACGGGACGGCGACCGCGCCGACATGCTCGACGAACTCACCGAGCTGATCCAGGCCGCCGGCGGCCGCACCCTCGGCCTCTTCTCCTCGATGCGCGCCGCCCAGCAGGCCGCCGAGGAACTGCGCGTCCGGATCCCCGAGTTCCCGATACTTCTGCAGGGCGAGGAGACCCTGGGCGAGCTGATCAAGAACTTCGCGGCCGATCCCCGGACCTGTCTGTTCGGCACGCTGTCACTGTGGCAGGGCGTGGACGTCCCTGGTCCCAGCTGCCAGCTGGTCGTCATGGACAAGATCCCGTTCCCGCGCCCCGACGACCCCTTGATGAGCGCGCGCCAGAAGGCGGTGGAGGACGCCGGCGGCAACGGCTTCATGGCGGTCGCCGCCACCCATGCCGCGCTGCTGATGGCCCAGGGCGCCGGCCGGCTGGTGCGGGCGTCGGGGGACCGGGGCGTGGTCGCCGTACTCGATCAGCGGCTGGCGACCGCTCGGTACGGCAGCTATCTCAAGGCGTCACTGCCCGACTTCTGGTACACCACCGACCGTAACCAGGTCCGGAAGTCGCTGGCGGCGATCGACGCCTCGGCACGGCAGGCGGAGGGGGAGTGATCCCAGAGGTGGTTCCGTGACAGGACGGGACCACCCCTAGGTACGAGCAGGCGTGCGGTGGGGCGCCGGACAGTGCAGGACCCCGGAACCGGCGCAGGGGTCCCGGGGCCCGATCTGAGGGCGGGTGGCATGAGTGCCCGCCGCAGGCGTCACACGCGCCGCAGTACCGCGACGACCTTGCCGAGGATGGTCGCGTCGTCGCCGGGGATCGGCTCGTAGGCCGCGTTGTGGGGGAGGAGCCAGACATGGCCGTCCTCGCGCTTGAAGCGCTTGACCGTGGCCTCGCCGTCGAGCATGGCGGCGACGATGTCGCCGTTCTCGGCGACCGGCTGGCGGCGCACGGTCACCCAGTCGCCGTCGCAGATCGCGGCCTCGATCATGGAATCACCGACGACCTTGAGGACGAACAGCTCGCCGTCGCCGACCAGCTGCCGGGGGAGAGGGAAGACGTCCTCGACGGACTCCTCGGCGAGGATCGGCCCACCGGCGGCGATCCGGCCGACCAGCGGAACGTAGGACGCCGCGGGCTTGCCGGCGGTGTCCGTGGGCTGCACGGTCACGGCCTGGTCGGAGCCGCGTACCTCGTACGCGCGCGGGCGGTGCGGGTCCCGGCGCAGGAAGCCCTTGCGCTCCAGTGCCATCAGCTGGTGGGCCACCGAGGACGTGCTCGACAGGCCGACGGCCTGGCCGATCTCCCGCATCGACGGCGGGTAACCTCGTCGCTGCACCGAGTCCCGGATCACCTCGATCACCCGGCGTTGCCGGTCGGTGAGGCCCGAGCTGTCCGCCCGGATGCCTGGAGGTCGGCCCGGCAGGGAACGCTTGTGTCCCTCGGGATTCACGGCTTCGTTCATGGCGTGCACCGGGTCGATTCGGCCCTGGGAGCGGTCCTGGGCGGTGATGGTGGCACTGTCTGCGGTCGTGGTCACGTCGGCCCCTCTCGATGGTCTCCCTGCTGGACAACGGTAGTTGCTTTCGAAAGGTTGCGCCAAACACACGTTCGAGTGAAAAAACGCGGTTCATCGGACGCGATCACATGTCTGGGTGTATGGGTCATGCGGTGTCCGGCGGGCAAAAGGTTCATTGTTGTACTCTTCGCCGCCGGTGACGGCCTCGCGGGTGTGCCCAGTCTGCCATCAGTGCCGCCGCCGACCGGGACATCCGCCCCCATCTGCGCCGGAGTCGCACGCGACCTCCGTGCGGCGCTCACGGTATCTCCGAATCCGCCGTAGCGGTACGTGTGCGACACGCGCAACCTGGCGATGTATCAGCCAATCACCACATGTAGTGGTTGGATTGCGACCGCGGCCCACAAGTTGTGGTCCCCCGGGTCTCCGGTCTCTCTGAGATCGCCTATGCTTGGGGCTGCTTCGCGGGACCCATGAGGTCCAGCGAGGCTGTCGAGTCTGCTGTGAGGAGGGTTGGAGATCATGCACTGCCCCTTCTGCAGGCACCCCGACAGCCGGGTCGTCGACAGTCGTACGACCGACGACGGCACGTCGATCCGCAGGCGCCGCCAGTGCCCTGACTGCTCCCGTCGTTTCACGACCGTGGAGACGTGCTCGCTCATGGTGGTGAAGCGTTCCGGAGTCACCGAGCCATTCAGCCGTACCAAGGTCATCAACGGTGTGCGCAAGGCGTGCCAGGGGCGACCTGTCACCGAGGACGCGCTCGCCCAGCTCGGCCAACGGGTCGAGGAGGCGGTGCGGGCCACCGGAAGCGCCGAGCTGACCACCCACGACGTGGGGCTGGCCATACTCGGCCCGTTGCAGGAACTCGACCTGGTCGCCTTCCTGCGATTCGCCTCCGTCTACCGGGCATTCGACACGCTCGAGGACTTCGAGGCCGCGATCGCGGAACTCAGGCGGGCGGCGCAGGACCCGGTCGCGGACGACGAAGGCGCGGCAGCGGGGAGCCAGGAGGACGATCACGGGCAGGGCGGGACCGCTCGGGTGCCCGCGCCCGTGCGCATCGCCGACTGACGGGCGGACCGGAACCGGTCGGAGGACCCGGATCCGGTTGTCGGACGGCGATCCAGGACTTGTCGCGGGGGCGGCTCAGCGTGCCCGCGACGCGGAAACAGAACAGTGTGCCACGGGAACATCGTGGCATTTCAGGGCGTTTTAGCCCGTACAGGGAGGCGGCATGACAGAGACGGCGAGCGGTCCGGCACGGAGTTCCCGCGCGAAGGGGACGAAGGCCACCAAGGGACTGCGTATCGAGCGCATCCACACCACTCCCGGCGTGCACCCGTACGACGAGGTGAGCTGGGAGCGCCGTGACGTCGTCATGACCAACTGGCGCGACGGCTCGGTCAACTTCGAGCAGCGTGGCGTCGAGTTCCCCGACTTCTGGTCGTTGAACGCGGTCAACATCGTCACCAGCAAGTACTTCCGCGGTGCCGTCGGCACCCCGCAGCGCGAGACCAGCCTCAGGCAGCTGATCGACCGCATCGTGAAGACCTACCGGAAGGCCGGCGAGGACCACAAGTACTTCGCCACCCCCGACGACGCCGAGATCTTCGAGCACGAGCTGGCGTACGCCCTCCTGCACCAGATCTTCAGCTTCAACAGCCCCGTGTGGTTCAACGTGGGCACCCCGCAGCCCCAGCAGGTCTCCGCCTGCTTCATCCTGTCCGTCGACGACTCCATGGAGTCGATCCTCGACTGGTACAAGGAAGAGGGCATGATCTTCAAGGGCGGCTCCGGCGCCGGCCTCAACCTCTCCCGCATCCGTTCCTCCAAGGAACTCCTCTCCTCCGGCGGCAACGCCTCCGGACCGGTCTCCTTCATGCGCGGCGCCGACGCCTCCGCCGGAACCATCAAGTCGGGCGGCGCCACCCGCCGCGCCGCCAAGATGGTCATCCTCGACGTCGACCACCCCGACATCGAGGACTTCATCGAGACCAAGGTCAAGGAGGAGGAGAAGATCCGCGCCCTCCGTGACGCGGGCTTCGACATGGACCTGGGCGGCGACGACATCACGTCCGTCCAGTACCAGAACGCCAACAACTCGGTCCGCGTGAACGACGAGTTCATGAGGGCTGTCGAGCAGGGCGGCCAGTTCGGACTGCGCGGCCGGATGACCGGAGAGGTCATCGAGGAGGTCCAGGCCAAGAGCCTGTTCCGGAAGATGGCCGAGGCCGCCTGGGCCTGCGCCGACCCGGGCATCCAGTACGACGACACCATCAACCACTGGCACACCTGCCCGGAATCCGGCCGGATCAACGGCTCGAACCCCTGCAGCGAGTACATGCACCTGGACAACACGTCCTGCAACCTCGCCTCGCTGAACCTGATGAAGTTCCTGAAGGACGACGGCAAGGGCAACCAGTCCTTCGACGTCGAGCGCTTCAGCAAGGTCGTCGAGCTCGTCATCACCGCGATGGACATCTCCATCTGCTTCGCGGACTTCCCGACCCAGAAGATCGGCGAGAACACCCGCGCCTTCCGCCAGCTCGGCATCGGCTACGCCAACCTCGGCGCCCTGCTGATGGCGACCGGCCACGCCTACGACTCCGAAGGCGGCCGTGCGCTGGCCGGTGCCATCACCTCCCTGATGACCGGTACCGCGTACAAGCGCTCCGCGGAGCTCGCCGCGGTCGTCGGCCCGTACGACGGCTACGCCCGCAACGCCGACGCCCACAACCGCGTCATGCAGCAGCACGCCGACGCCAACACCGTGGCCGTCCGCATGGACGACCTGGACACCCCGGTCTGGGCCGCCGCCACGGAGGCCTGGCAGGACGTGGTGCGCCTCGGCGAGAAGAACGGTTTCCGTAACTCCCAGGCGTCCGTCCTCGCGCCGACCGGCACCATCGGTCTCGCCATGTCCTGCGACACCACCGGGGTCGAGCCCGACCTCGCCCTGGTCAAGTTCAAGAAGCTGGTCGGCGGCGGCTCGATGCAGATCGTCAACGGCACGGTCCCGCAGGCCCTGCGCCGCCTGGGCTACCAGGAGGAGCAGATCGAGGCGATCGTCGCCCACATCGCCGAGCACGGCAACGTGATCGACGCCCCCGGTCTCAAGCACGAGCACTACGAGGTCTTCGACTGCGCCATGGGCGAGCGCGCCATCTCCCCGATGGGCCACGTCCGCATGATGGCCGCGATCCAGCCGTGGATCTCCGGTGCCATCTCCAAGACGGTCAACATGCCGGAGTCGGCGACCGTCGAGGAGGTCGAGGAGATCTACTTCGAGGCCTGGAAGCTCGGCGTCAAGGCGCTCGCGATCTACCGCGACAACTGCAAGGTCGGCCAGCCGCTCTCCGCCAAGACCAAGGAGAAGGAGAAGGAGGAGGTCGCCGAGAAGGCCGAGGCGACCATCCGCGAGACGGTCGAGAAGGTCATCGAGTACCGCCCGGTCCGCAAGCGCCTCCCGAAGGGTCGTCCCGGCATCACCACGTCCTTCACCGTCGGCGGCGCCGAGGGCTACATGACGGCCAACTCCTACCCGGACGACGGCCTGGGCGAGGTCTTCCTGAAGATGTCCAAGCAGGGTTCCACCCTCGCGGGCATGATGGACGCCTTCTCCATCGCGGTCTCCGTCGGTCTGCAGTACGGCGTGCCGCTGGAGACCTACGTCTCGAAGTTCACCAACATGCGCTTCGAGCCGGCCGGCATGACGGACGACCCGGACGTGCGGATGGCGCAGTCGATCGTCGACTACATCTTCCGCCGCCTGGCGTTGGACTTCCTGCCCTTCGAGACGCGCTCGGCGCTCGGCATCCACTCCGCCGAGGAGCGTCAGCGTCACCTGGAGACCGGTTCGTACGAGCCGTCCATCGAGGACGACGAGGTCGACGTCGAGGGCCTGGCCCAGTCGGCGCCGCGCGCCCAGGAGCTGAAGGCCGTCGCCTCCCCGCGGCCCCAGGCGGCCAAGCCCGCACCGCAGCAGGCCCACACCAGCGCCGAACTGGTGGAGATGCAGCTGGGCATCCAGGCCGACGCCCCGCTCTGCTTCTCCTGCGGTACGAAGATGCAGCGGGCCGGCTCCTGCTACATCTGCGAGGGCTGCGGCTCGACCAGCGGCTGCAGCTGACGGGTCGATGAAGTGAGATGAGGGGCGTCGGCCACGGCCGACGCCCCTCACCGTTCACCGTCTTCCACTTCCGTCGTCAGGCACGCCCCAGCCCGCCCATGGCGCGGGCGAAGACCTCCGGGTCGTCGTCGAAGCCGTGCAGGCCGGGCCGGAAGCCCCAGTCACCGGACTCGTCGCGCACGAACTCCGCGACCGCGGCGGCCGTGGACCCGAGGACCGAGCCGAAGTCGTCCTCGGCCAGCACGGTGTATCCCTCGCGGACCCGCACGGCCGGGTTCAGGACGTTGACGAACGTCCGGTGCGCCGACCGCTGCTGGATGACCACTCCGACGACCACGCGCGCGTACCGGTCGGCGAGCCGGTCGAGTTCGAGCGTCATCACCTCGTCCCAGCCGAAGCCCCTGCCGTCCTGGCTGTCGCGGTTGAGGAAGATGGTGCCGTCCGGCGACCGGCTGTCGAAGTGCACCAGATAGGCCGGAGTTCCGTACGGATCCGCCGCCGTGAACGTCCCGGCCACGACGTCGAGATCGGTGGGCGGCTGCCCGGACGGGCTGGGATCCCACTTCACCGCGACCTCGACCTTGCGGATCGCCTTGCTGAAACCGCTCACCACGCGTCCCCTTCCCCCTAGAGGTCCACTTCCCCAACTGATGCTCTGCCAAGGCTCTTTGTCCATCGTGCCACGCGCGCGGGGGCGCATGCGCGGGTGATCTCAGCCGGAGCGTGACCGACGCCACGCTCCATGGCCTTACGATGGCGCGGTGCTGGTCAAGTGGATTCGCTGCACCGTGGTGGACCGCCGGGGCTTCGAGCGGGGGCAGCGGAAATGGGCGGGGCTTCCGGGGGAGCCGGGATTTCGGGGACAGGGCGGGGGCTGGAGTCGGCAGCGTCCCGGAGTGGCGCACACCTTCGCCTTCTGGGAGAGCCGTGCCTTCTACGACTCCTTCATGGCGCGTTCGCACGACCGTCTGGCCGCGTCCCAGGTCGGTACGTACAAGGATCAGCGGGTCAAGTTGTTCGAGTACCGGTTCGACGTGAAGACCGGCTTCGAACCGCGGTTCACGGACGCCGACCTGATCCGGGTGGCGCTCTGCCGGGTGCACGAGGAGCGGGTGGAGCATTTCACCCTGATGCAGGAGAAGGTCTGGAACCCGGCGATGGCCGGTTCCCCCGGCATGATCCGCGGCATGTTCGCGGAGGCCCCCGCCCACGAGTTCATGGTCCTTTCGATGTGGCGGTCGGCCGCCGAACACGGCAAGTACCGCACCGAACGGGTGGAGCGGCTGGCGCTGCGTGCCCAGACGGAGGCCGACATCGCGGACCTCACGGGCGACATCGTGGAGCTCGAACCGAGCTGGATCGTTTGAATATCCAACCCCTGAATGGTGTGACCTGCGCCGTATGGGGCCCATTCGAGTGCTCGACTTCGCGTCACTCGATCTAGGGTTTTGGCATGGCACGACCACGGCGCATCGTCCTTGTCCGGCACGGCGAGTCAACCGGCAATGTCGACGACTCCGTGTACGAGCGCGAACCCGACCACGCGCTGGCCCTGACCGACCGGGGCCGGCGACAGGCGGAGCAGACCGGCAAACGCATCCGGGAGATCTTCGGCCGGGAGCGCGTCAGCGTATACGTCTCCCCCTACCGCCGTACCCACGAGACCCTCCGCGCCTTCCAGCTGGACCCGGATCTCATACGCGTGCGCGAGGAGCCCCGGCTGCGCGAGCAGGACTGGGGAAACTGGCAGGACCGCGACGACGTACGCCTGCAGAAGACGTACCGGGACGCGTACGGGCACTTCTTCTTCCGCTTCCCGCAGGGCGAGTCCGGAGCCGACGTGTACGACCGGGTCGGCGGCTTCCTGGAGAGCCTGTTCCGCAGCTTCGAGGCGCCGGACCACCCGCCCAACGTGCTCCTCGTGACCCACGGGCTGGCGATGCGGCTGTTCTGCATGCGCTGGTTCCACTGGACGGTCGCGGACTTCGAGTCGCTCTCCAATCCCGGGAACGCCGAGATGCGGATGCTCGTTCTCGGAGACGACGGCAAGTACACCCTGGACCAGCCGTTCGACCGCTGGCGGGACCCGGAACCCCACTGGATGAGCGGCTAGGCTGGCCGCGATGACCTCCTCCTTCGACTCCTCGACCCCAGGGCGCCTGGACCGCGCCCTGGCGGCCCTGCGCGGACTCGCCGTCGGCGACGCGCTCGGCTCACAGTTCTTCGTTCCGGCGAACTACCCGCTGCTCAAGCGGCGCGAGCTGCCACCCGACCCCTGGCATTGGACCGACGACACCGAGATGGCCGGCTCCGTCGTCGCGGTCCTGGCCGCCCACCACCGCATCGACCAGGACGCACTGGCCCACTCCTTCGCCGAGCACCACGACTTCGACCGGGGCTACGGCCCCGCCGTCAACCGGCTGCTCCGCCTGGTCAGGGAGGGCGGCGACTGGCGTGAACTGGCCGCCGCGCTCTTCAACGGCCAGGGATCATGGGGCAACGGCGCGGCGATGCGGATCGCGCCCCTGGGTGCCTGGTACGCGGACGACCCGGAGCAGGCCACCCACCAGGCCGAGATCTCGGCCTACCCCACGCACCAGCACCGCGAGGCGGTCGTGGGGGCCATGGCCGTGGCGGCGGCCGCCGCCCTCGCGGCCGCGCCCGACGGCCCGCCGAGCCCCGAGGCCCTCCTCGACGGTGTCATCTCGCTCATCCCCAGGAGCGCCGTCGGCCAGGGCCTGCGGCGCGCCCGCGACATGCTCGACTACGGCGACGCGGGCACCGTCGCGGCCGTCCTGGGCTGCGGACGGCGTACGACCGCCCATGACACCGTCCCCTTCGCCCTCTGGTCGGCGGCACGTGCCCTCGGCGACTACGAGACGGCCTTCTGGACGACCGCCCAGGTCGGCGGTGACGTGGACACCACCTGCGCCATCGTGGGCGGTGTACTGGCCGGCGCCCAGGCGGGCGCCCCGCCGACCGCCTGGGCGCAGCGGACGGAGCCGCTGCCGGGATGGGTGCCGACGGGAACGGGTCCTGCCACGGGCGGGTGACCGCCTCACCGGCACCCGGCCACCGTCCGTGCCGCCGGGCACGATGTGCCTGCGCGGCTCCCGGCGTACGGTCGCCGCTCGGATCTGGCGCCGCCCGCAGGCGCTCCCCGTGCCCGGAGGGAACTCCGGACGACCGCCGGGCGTCCCGGTGAGGTCAGCCCACCCCTGGGCCGGCGGTGCCCGCCAGGGCCTCGAGATCGCTCTTGCGGACCTTGATCACCAGCCAGGCGGTGAGCAGGCCGAGCCCGGCCATCACGGCGGCGGGGACGAAGGCCGTGGCGATGCCGTGCGCGAGCACCTCGTGTCCCCACGGCGCCGGCAGCTGATGGGACCTGGCGAACTCCGCCTTCTGGGCCGGCGAACCGTGGGCGAGGAACTTCGGCAGCTGCTTCTTCGCCTCGTCCTTGCTGGCCGAGCCGAAGACCGTGGTCAGGATCGACAGCCCCAGTGCACCGCCCACCTGCTGCATGGCGTTCAGCAGACCGGACGCCGCGCCGGCCTCCTGCGGCGCGACGCCGGAGACCGCCATGCTGGTCACCGTCACGAAGTTCAGGCCCATCCCGAAACCGAAGACCAGCATGGGCCCCAGCACGCCGCCGGGGTACGAGCTGTCCGGCTTGACGAAGGCCTGCCAGACCAGCGCCACGACCACCAGCGCCGCACCGGCGATCATGAACGGCTTGGGGCCCCGAGTGGGCAGGAACCGTTGCGACAGGCCGGCGCCCGCGGCGATCGCCACGCTGATGGGAAGAAAGGCCAGCCCGGCCCTGATCGGGCTGTAGCCGAGCACGTCCTGGACGAACAGCACGATGTAGAAGAACATGCCGAACATCGCCGCGGCCAGACTCAGCATGATCACGTAGGTGCCGGAGCGATTGCGGTCGGCGAACATACTCAGCGGGGTGATGGGCTCCTTCGCCTGGCGTTCGATGAACACGAAGGCCAGCAGCAGGACCACCGCGGCACCGAACGAACCAAGGCCCAGACCGTCGTGCCAGCCCTCTTCCGAGACCCGGATGAAGCCGTACACGAGGGACGCCATGCCCGCCGTCGAGGTCAGCGCGCCCGCGATGTCGAACCGCCCCGGCTGCCGCTCGGACTCGTTGATGTAGAGCGGGGTGAGCGCGGCGATCAGAAGCCCGATGGGCACGTTGACGAAGAACACGGACCGCCAGTCGAGCCAGTCGGTGAGCAGGCCGCCGGAGAGCAGTCCGAGGGCGCCGCCGCCCGCGGAGACGGCGGCGAACACGCCGAACGCCCGGTTGCGTTCGGGGCCTTCGGGAAAGGTAGTGGTGATCAGGGCCAATGAAGTCGGCGACGCGATCGCGCCTCCCACGCCCTGGACGGCGCGGGCGGCCAGCAGTTGCCAGGGTTCCTGAGCGAGTCCGCCGAGGAGCGAGGCCACGGTGAACAGGAGGATGCCGGTCAGGAAGACCCGGCGACGGCCGAGGATGTCACCGGCGCGGGCGCCGAGGAGTAACAGACCGCCGAAGGTGAGGGTGTAGGCGCTGACCACCCAGGTGAGGTCCGTGGTGCTGAAGTCGAGCGCCGACTGAATGTGCGGAAGGGCTATGTTCACGATCGTCGCGTCGAGTACGACCATGAGCTGGCAGGCCGCGATGACGGTGAGGGCTATGCCTGGATGTCCCTGTCGGCGGGCCGCACCGGGTTTCTGATCCTGAGACAGTTGAGAGGTTGTCACCATGGGTCTCTCTCCAGAGGATTAGTGAACGGTCACGTTCACTGAAGCCTCAACGGTAGTGAGCCCTTGATAGTGAACGCAAGTGTTCACTGTGTGCGTCATCGGATACCGTGCCCCTGTCGGGGCGCTCCGTGTGCGCTGTTCTGGAATGCCCGCCTCATGCCCGCCTCCCCTGCTCGCTGGAGAGACTCAGATGGTCACCTCGCGCCAGACGGCCGGACCCGTTCGGGCAGTGACTCCGCGCCGACGCGGGGCGGTTCTCGAACGCGCGATCCTGGACGCCGCCCTGGAGCAGCTCAGCACCGTCGGCTGGAGCGGCCTCACCATGGAGGGCGTCGCCGCCGCCGCCCAGACAGGGAAAGCCGCGGTCTACCGCCGTTGGTCCTCCAAGGAGGACCTGGTCGCCGACGCGCTGCAGGCCGGGCTGCCCCGGCTGGAGGAAGCCTCCGATCTCGGAAGTGTGCGCGAGGACCTGCTCGCACTGTGCCGCCAGTCCCGGGACGCGATGTTCTCGCGGCCTGGCTTCGCGCTGCGATCAGTGATTCACGAATGCGATCACATGCAGGTCGAACGTTTCCACGGGGTGATCTTCGAAGGGGTTGTGGGCCCGACCACCAGGTTGGTGAGGCAGGTGGTCAAGCGCGGCGTGGAGCGGGGTGACGTACGGGCTGACGCGACCAACAGCTATGTCCTCGATGTCATTCCGGCGATGATGATGTACCGATCCAAGATTTCTGCAAGCGAATGGAGCGATCAGGAAATCGAGGAGATGGTCGACCAGCTGATGCTCCCGCTGCTGGCGCCGCCCGGTGCCTGAACCACGGTCCGGCGACGGCCGGGGCCCGGTGGGCCGGGTGTCGCTCAGGGATCAGTGCGGCGTACGCTAAGGGCGCCATGCCGTACGAACCACCTACCCACACCGTCGAGCGCTCCCTTCGCGCGACGACCGGAGCGAAGGTCATCGCCGGTGTCGACGAGGTGGGGCGCGGCGCCTGGGCCGGGCCCGTCACCGTCTGCGCCGCGGTCACCGGTCTTCGCCGGCCGCCCGAGGGACTCACGGACTCCAAACTGCTGACCCTCAAGCGACGTACGGAACTTGCCGAGGTCCTGCGGACGTGGGTCACGGCGTACGCCCTGGGGCATGCCTCGCCCGAGGAGATCGACGACCTCGGGATGACGGCCGCGCTGCGGCTCGCGGCCTGCCGCGCTCTGGAAGCCTTGCCGGTCCGCCCCGACGCGGTCATCCTCGACGGTAAGCACGACTACCTGGGCCGCCCCTGGCGAGTGCGCACGGTCATCAAGGGTGACCGCTCGTGCGTGGCCGTCGCGGCGGCTTCGGTGATCGCCAAGGTTCAGCGCGACAAAATGATGGCCGAACTGGGTATCGACCATGCAGACTTCGGATTTGCGGCCAACGCCGGGTATCCGTCGCCCGTGCACAAGGCCGCACTGGAGGAGCGGGGCCCCACCCCGTACCACCGGTTGTCGTGGGCGTATCTTGATGCGCTGCCCCAGTGGCGGCACCTCAAGAAGGTCCGCAGCTGGGCGGAGGGCGGCGTTCCGGAGATCGAGGGTCAGCTCGGCTTCGACTTCTGACGCTCCAGTCGCACTGTTGTGCCACCCGGTTCACCTCACCTGCACCAACGTTTGATAAATATCAGCTCATGCCTCTCATTCCCGAGGAGCCTCAGATTCACGAGAGTGCCCAGGGTCCCCGCGCCACTCCGGCCAGTGGCCGCACCGCGCCGACCCCCCGTCCCGTACCCGGCCCCCGCCCCGCGGCTCCGTCGCGTCCCGGTCGTCCCGGCCCTGTGCGGCCGGCACCGCCGGTGCAGCGCACCCCGCGGGAGGTGGCCAAGCCAGGCCCGTCCGGCCCGGCCGTGCCCGCCGCGACAGCGGCGGCCCCGCAGATCCAGCTGATCCCGGCCTCGGTCGAGAGCGCTCTCGACGCGGCCGAGGAAGCAGTGGACCTGCTCCTCGACTCGGGCCGTGCCCCCGGGGACGTGCTGGTGATCACCACCGGCCCGCAGCACCCGTGGGCCGAGCACGAGCTGTCCTTCGGTGAAACCTCCTACTGGGCGCAGCACGACGCGGGCGACGACGTCTTCTACGCGGACGCCGCGATCGCCTCCCGTGCCGCGACCCGCGCCGTCGTGGTCGTCGCCGTGAACGGCGGCCCGGACACCGTCGCCGCCACCGCCTTGCCGCTGGCCCTGTCGCGGGCCGGTGCCCTGCTGATCGTCTGCGGCGACCCGCAGCGCATCAACTCGGTACTGGGCGCGGGCGTCTGACCCCCGGCGCCTCCGGGGCCACGGAGGTACCGAAGGGGGTCGGCGGAGACCGGCACGGTGGTGCCTTCGGCGTGCCCGGAACCCTGCGGTGGCCGCTGCCGTCGGGGAGCGGCCGTCTGGCACAGGCGGAGGATCCGCCACGCGGGCAGCGACAGGGCGGAGGACCCGCCACGCGGGCACTGGGTCGCATCCGCGACGCGGACACCGGGCCGCGGATCCGAAACCGGAGTACCGGGCCGGGGCCGCCGAGGGGCCGCACGGCGGGCTGCCTCGCTCGCACGGCGGGCCGCTCCGGCTCACCGACACGGTAGGCCGTTCCGGCTCGGCGACGCGGTAGGCGGTTCCGGCTCGGCGACACGGCAAGCCGCTCCCGCGCGCTGACACGGCAGGCCCTCTCGCCGCCGTGGCGGGCTCGCCGGGAGTGACGCGAGCGGTCGGCGAGCACGGTGCGGCGGGTTCAGGGTGCCGTGCCCGGTGGTGCCTGTCCGGCCGGCGCCCCTTTCGGGGCCGGGTTCAGCGAGCGGCCGCGCGGCGCAGTACGTCGGAGGCGGCGCCTCCGGTGCGCGGTGACGGCGGCGGCACCTCGGACAGGGCGAAGGGTTCAGGAGCCGAGTCGGCACTGGGGCGGCGTCCGCCGCGGCCCTCGCCGAGCACCTGCCAGCCGTCGTGGGTCAGCGTGATGTACGCCCCGCAGCGAAGCCCGTGCAGGGTGCAGGCGTCCCGCAGCCCCCACATCCAGGCGCCGTCCTCCTCCGTCCAACGCGCGTCGCCCTCGCGGCAGTAGAGCAGCACGGCGGTCCGCACCGGGGTGCGGCGGCGCAGGTCGTGCGGGATCACCCGGCGCAACTGCGCGAGCAGCACGTTGCGGAACATCCAGCCGTCGGCCGCGGCGGAACGCCGACTGAAGGAGGCGCTGGCGCACAGGCGCTCCTCCGGGTCGAGGACCGCCACGATCGCGGTGCCCAGCCGTGGACGGTGCCGGGTGTGCAGCCCGCTGACCACCTCACGGGGGTTGCGCAGCAGCGGTATTCCGGCGTCGGCCCACTCCGCGGGCTCGAGCAGGCGACTGGCGGAAACGGCGGACGCGGACGTCGACAACGATGCTGCCGAGGACGGAGCGAATCCGAAGGTCACGTTCCTCCCTTCGGCTACGCGCCCACACTGCGGGCGGGATTGGATTCGGGGGAGCGCGCACCGCAGCAAAGCCCAACCGGATCACGGACGAGCCGTGCGGGGAGCGGACCTCAATTCTTCCTGTCGAACTTGGATGCGGCAACGAGCAAATGGGGCCACCGACTGTTATCTGGGGGTGTGTGACTTATATCCCTACCCCTGGAGGCGCTCGGCGACCCCTTGGACATCCGGCAACGGCACACTCGTGCGCCGAACCCGGCACCGCATGCGAACGACACCGCGCCGATCAGCCCTGAACGGCCAGGACCAGCGGCAACACTCCCCGCGCCCCGGCCCTCCTGAGCAGGCGCGCCGCTACGGCCAGCGTCCAGCCCGTCTCGGTGAAGTCGTCCACCAGCAGTACGGGCCCCTGAACCTCGGCGAGGGCGCCGGCGAGGGCGGGCGGCACGGTCAGCGCACCGTCGAGTGCCTTCAGGCGCTGCGCGCTGTTGCTGCGTGAGACCGGCTGCGCCTCGTGGGCGTACTCCACGGAACCCAGGAGCGGCAGTCTGCCGATCTCAGCGATCCGCGCCCCGAGGGAGTGGACCAGCCGAGGCCTGGAGCGCGAGGCGACGGTGACGACCCCTCGGGGCCTGGGCTGGGCGTCGGCCGCTCCCGCGGCCCAGCCGCCGGGACCCTTCGCCCAGTCGGCCAGTACCTCCACCACGGCACGGGCCACGTCGTCAGGTACCTGTGTGTCCGGGGCCTGCGGTGCGAGCAGCGGTCGCAGCCGGTTGCCCCACCCGATGTCCGACAACCGCCCCAGCGCCCGTCCCGGCGACGCCTGTTCACCAGCCGGGATGCGTCCCTTGAGGTCGATGCCGATCGCCGGCAGACCGGTGGGCCACATCCGGCGGGGTTCCACTTCGACACCCGCGCGCCCCAGGTCGACCCGGGCCGCGTCCACCGCGGCCGACGAGGTGTCCGCCGTGAAGCGCGGCCGGGCGCAGTTGTCGCAGCGGCCGCACGGCTTCGCACCCTCGTCGTCGAGCTGGCGCTGCAGGAACTCCATCCGGCAGTCCGCGGTGGCCGCGTACTCCCGCATCGCCTGCTGTTCGGCCTCGCGCTGCCGTGCCACCCACGCGTACCGCTCGGCGTCGTACGTCCACGGCTGTCCGGTCGCGATCCAGCCGCCCTTGACCCGCTTGACCGCGCCGTCCACATCGAGAACCTTCAGCATGGCCTCCAGCCGGGACCGACGCAGCTCCACCAGCGGCTCCAGCGCGGGCAACGACATCGGGCCCCCGGCCCGGGACAGGATGTCCAGTGTGCGGCGGACCAGATCCTCCGACGGGAAGGCGAGCGAGGCGAAGTAACTCCAGATCGCCTCGTCCTCCCGGCCCGGCAACAGCAGCACCTCGGCGTGCTCGACACCGCGTCCGGCACGGCCCACCTGCTGGTAGTAGGCGATCGGGGAGGAAGGCGAGCCCAGGTGCACCACGAAGCCGAGGTCGGGCTTGTCGAAGCCCATGCCGAGGGCGGAAGTGGCGATCAGCGCCTTGACCCGGTTGCCGAGCAGGTCGTCCTCGGCCTGCTGCCGGTCGGCGTTCTCCGTCTTTCCCGTGTACGACGCCACGGCGTGCCCGCGTTGCCGCAGGAAGGCGGTGACCTCCTCGGCCGCCGCCACGGTGAGCGTGTAGACGATGCCGGAACCCGGCAGTTCGCCCAGGTGATCGGCCAGCCACGCCATCCGGTGCGCGGCGTCCGGCAACCGCAGCACGCTCAGGCTGAGGCTCTCCCGGTCCAGTGGGCCGCGCAGCACCAGCGCGTCCGAGCCGCCACCGGTGCCGAGCTGCTCGGCGACGTCGGCGGTCACGCGCGCGTTGGCCGTGGCGGTGGTCGCCAGCACCGGCACGCCCGCCGGGAGGTCGGCGAGCATGGTGCGCAGCCGTCGGTAGTCGGGCCGGAAGTCGTGGCCCCAGTCGGAGATGCAGTGGGCCTCGTCCACGACGAGCAGGCCGGTCGCCGCGGCGAGCCTGGGCAGTACCTGGTCGCGGAAGTCGGGGTTGTTGAGGCGCTCGGGTGACACGAGGAGGACGTCGACCTCACCGGCCGCGATCTCCGCCTGGATCGCGTCCCAGTCCTCGGTGTTGGAGGAGTTGATGGTGCGGGCGTGGATACCGGCCCGGGCCGCCGCCTCCACCTGGTTGCGCATGAGCGCGAGCAGCGGGGAGACGATCACCGTCGGGCCGCTGCCCGTGGTCCGCAGCAGCGAGGTCGCCACGAAGTACACCGCGGACTTGCCCCAGCCCGTGCGCTGCACGACCAGGGCCCGGCGCCGGTCGGCGACCAGTGCCTCGATCGCCCGCCACTGGTCTTCGCGCAGCCGGGCCGTGCCCGTTTCGTCGCCGACGAGACGGGCGAGGACGGCGTCCGCCCGGGCCCGGAGATCCGCGTTGCTCGTGTGCTCCATGGGTCCCATACAACAGGACGGGACCGACAGCCCGGGCCGCCTGTGGACGAGGGCGGCACGTTGTGGACGAGGGCGGCACGGTTGTCGTGTCCCTGGTTCGACTTATCCACAGGCAGAACCGTCATCGCAGGATCCGCGAGATCGTCGGCGCATGACGAATCACAGCGAAAGCACCGGACCGGTCGAGAACGGCGGGATCACGGACGGCTCGGCCCCCCTGTGCCGATCAGCCCACGACCCCCAGGTCACCCTGCGCACCCCGGCCGAACTGGCCGACGCACTGCCCTACCTGCTCGGGTACCGCCCCGAGGACAGCATGGTCCTGATGGCCCTGCACGACCGGGGCGGCCGCGGCCGCTTCGGCGGCCGGGCCCGGCTCGGCATCCCCGCGAACAAGGACGACTGGGAGCCGGCCGCACGCCAGCTCGCCCAAGGCCTGATGACGGGCAGCGAGCGCAGGGGAACCCGGCCCGAGCAGATGGTCGCCTACGTCTGCCAGGAACCGGCACCCGGCGAGACGGGACGTGACGTCATGCGCCGGCTCGCTCCGCTCGCCCACCTGCTGCGCACCGAGTGCGGCCGGCTCGACGTGCCCGTGATCGAGGCGCTGTGCATCTCGGACGCCCGCTTCTGGTCGTACTGCTGCCCGACGCAAGGGTGCTGTCCCGCCGACGGCACGCCCATGGGCCTGCCCGGCACCTCCGTGCTCGCGGCCGCCGCCACCTACGCCGGTATCCAGGTGCGCGGCAGCCTGCGCGAGTTGCGGGCCAGGCTGCTCCCCTGGGAGAGCGGCGACGCGCGGGAACAGGAGACCGCCCTGGACCGCGCCGGCCGGGCCCTGGTGCCCCGCATCCTCGACGACGCCTTCCGCGCGGAGGTGGCAGAGGACACCCTCGCCCTCGCGGAGCGGATCATCGAACGGTACGCGGCCGCCACCCCGGAGTCCGACACCCACCGGGCGGACCTCCGCGACGACCGGCTGCTCGCCCACGACGAGGCCGCGCGGCTGATCCTCGGGCTCCAGGACCGCACGACCCGGGATCGCGCGGCCGCCTGGATGGAGGGCGCCGAGGCCGGCCCGGCCCTGCGGCTGTGGCGAGCCCTGGCTCGCCGCTGCGTCGGCCCTTATGGCGAACACGCCGCCGCGCCCCTGACCCTGGCCGGCTGGGTCGCCTGGTCGAGCGGTGACGATCTGGAGGGGCGGGAGGCCCTGGCCATGGCCCTGGGCGCAGACCCCGACTATCTCTTCGCCCACCTGCTGCACCAGGCCTGCAACGAGGGTCTCGATCCGGAGTCGATCCGCCGCTGCCTGCGCGCGGGCCGGGCCGAACACCGCAGCGAGGACAGCACAGCGGCGGTCCCCGACGCCACCCCGCTCGCCCCGGGAGCCGACCACCTGCCGGCCGGCGGGGCAGCGGCGCCCCCGAGGCGTCGTCCGCGTACGGGGAACAACACCGACAACCGACGGCGGCGGCCGGACGTGACCCGGCCACGACGAGCGGACGCGGATCACGCCCGCCCCGGTTCGACCAGGCCCGGCGGCACGCGCACGCGCGCGGCGGACCGGCCCGCAGCGGCGGACAGGGCGGAGGAGAGCGGCACTCGAGCAGGCCGGACCGGCACGGAGGGCGCGCGATCCGGGAACAGCGGCAGTGAGTCCGACGAATGAGCCGGCCGCACGCTCATTCGGCCGGGTTCGGCGGGCGGGGGCGTGACCGGGAAGAGCCCGCGCCCGTTCACCTGAGTGGCGGAACGGCTGGACGGGCCGTGCCGCCACCCGCCGTCGCCCCTCCGGAGCCCTCCGTCCGGCGCCGAGCACGTCACCGGCGCACAGAGCGCAGAAGAAGCCTCCCGATGCATCAGCCGACTCCGCCTTCCACCGCTGACGACAACCGCCGACCGAGGGACCTCCCGCCCTGGCTCCCGCCGACGGACGACGGTCCGGGCCTGCCGGCCGCCCGCGCTCCCCGGCCCGCGTCGGCTCCCGCACGACCGGCTCCCGGCCCTCGACACGCCACCGGACTGCCGCCCACGCACAACGCTCTGATCTGCGTCGCGCTCCCCGGGCTCGCCATCTCCTTGGAGCACGGTCAGCTGACCGGTCAGGGACTGGAGGGTTTCTACCGCGCGGGCCGGCGGTTGCTCGCTCGCTGCCAGGTCCGTGTGGCCGGCCGGGAACCGCTCGCCGTGCAGGCCCGGATGACGGGGGCGGACTCCGCTCGCTTCGTCGGCACCGTCCGGGTCTCTCCGGCGGCGGGCCCGGACCCGGACGTCGTCGTGGAACGCACCCGGCACGCCGACGGCACGGAGTGCATCACCCTGCGCAGCTACGCGGTCCACCCCCTGCGCCTGCCGCTCGAGGTGGCCCTGGCCACCGATCTCGCGGAACTGCGTGCCATCGCCGCCGGCGCCCCGGGCCACGAACTCCCGGCCGGCGTCCACGGCTCCGGCCTGCGCTGGACCACCCCCAGGGGCAACTCGTGGGTCACCTCTGACCCGCCACCCGCCGACGCGCTGGCCTCGGCGGGACTGCTGCGCTGGGAGTTCGAACTGCCGCCGGGCGGCACGGCCGGCGTGCGGCTGCGGGTGCGAGCGGAGGGTGCGGGCCCGTCGCGCGCCGTGGGACGGGCCGCGACCAGCCCCCTCGCACCGGCCAGTGCCACAGGCGACGACCCGGGGGTCGCGGCGCTGCTCAGGACCAGCATCGACGACCTGGAGGCACTGCTGCTGCGCGACCCGGCGTACCCCTTTGACCCCTGTCTCGCAGCCGGGGCACCGTGGCGATGCGGCCTGGCACCGGCCGAGGCGCTCGCCGCCGCCAGGATGGCCCTGCCCCTCGGCACCCGTCTCGCCGCCGGCACTCTGCGCACCCTGGCCCGGACCCAGCTCCGAGGTCCGGGACCGCGGACCGGCATGATTCCCGGCCCCCGACGCGACGCGGGCGCACACCTGCCACCGGCGTGCACCGGAACGGAGGCCACCCTGCTCTTCCCCGTGCTGCTAGCGGAGGCACGCCGCTGGGGGCTGCCGGAACAGGAGACACGGGAGCTGCTGCCGGCCGCCGAGCGCTGCCTGACCTGGCTGCGCACGCAGGCGGGCGACGGGACCTACCTGTGCGCCCCGGAGCCGGGCGGCCCCGTGCGCAGCGAGACCCAGGCCCACGCCCACCGGGCCGCATTGCTGGGTGCCGACCTCCTCGACGCCTACGGGCGGCCGGGCGCCGCCGCGCTGCGGCAGTGGGCTCAGGAGCTGCGAGAAGCGTTCCGGGTGGACTTCTGGGCCGCGGACCGGGGCGGCGGCCGCCCGGTGGCGGCCCTGGAAGCCGACGGCCGCCCTCTGGCCCTGGAAGCCGACGGCCGCCCTCTGGCCCTGGAACCCGGCGGCCCCCCTCTGGCCCTGCTCGGCGCCACCGCAGTGCATCTGCTCGACACCGGCCTGCTGGGGGCGGGCCGTTGGGGCCCCGGCCTGCTCGACAAGGTCCAGACCGAGCAACTCGCCCGGCTGCTCGGTGGTCCGGCCATGGACTCCGGGTGGGGACTGCGTGGGATGGGAGCGAAGGAGGCGGGGCACCACCCGTTCGGCCACCGGTCCGGGGCCGTCCGGGTCCAGGAGACGGCACTCGCCGTCGCCGGACTGGCCGCCGCCGGCTACGAGAAGGAGGCAGGCGGGCTCTTGCGAGGGCTGCTGGCGGCGGCCGTGCACTTCGGCCACCGGCTGCCGGAGATGTTCGCCGGGGAACAGCGCTCCGACGGGAGTGCCCCCCTCGCGCATCCCGCTGCCTGCCGCCCGGCCGCCACGGCCGCCGCCTCCGGGATCCTGCTCCTGACCACGCTCGTCGGCATCCGCCCCGACGTCCCGGCCGGCACCGTCGTCCTTCGCCCGCTCCACAGCGCCCCCCTGGGGGAAATCGGTTTGACCGACTTGCGGGTCGCCGGAGCGCCCTTCTCGGTGCGGGTCAGCCGGCTGGGCCTGGCCATGGTCGAGGAGGCCGCCGACGGTCTGCGACTGGGGAAGTGACCCCGGCTGTACAGAGGGGGCGCGGGCAGGTCGGCACGGTCGTGCGGGAACGGGTGACCGGGCGTCGTACGCACGTCCCGGTGGATGGCGGGGCGCATACCGGAGCGAAGTGGATCAGCTGTCGGACCGAGCGGCGAAGGGAGTGTTTATCGTCAGGCAGACGACTATGATCACCGCATGCCCTACGACCCGTCAGCCTTTCCGCCGTTCGCCGTCACCGTGGACCTGGTCGTGCTGACCGTGCGCCGCCATGCCCTGTGCGCGCTGGCGGTACGCAGAGGCGAGTCGCCGTTCCAGGGGCGCTGGGCGCTGCCGGGCGGCTTCGTACGGGCCGATGAGGATCTTTCGCAGGCGGCGGCACGGGAGCTCGCGGAGGAGACCGGGCTGAGTGCCCACGACCCCGACGTGCCCGCCCAGGAGGGCGGGGCTCATCTGGAGCAACTGGCGACCTACGGCGACCCCAAGCGTGACCCCCGGATGCGCGTGGTCAGCGTCGCCCACCTCGCCCTCGCTCCCGACCTCCCCGCACCCCGCGCGGGCGGTGACGCCAGCAACGCACGCTGGGCCCCGGTCGAGGAACTCCTCGCGCAGGGCGGCTACGGCCGGGACGGCGAGCCCGTCGCCCCGCTCGCCTTCGACCATGCCCAGATCCTGTCCGACGGTGTGGAACGGGCCCGCTCCAAGATCGAGTACTCGTCCCTGGCCACCGCGTTCTGCCCGCCCGAGTTCACGGTCGGCGAGCTGCGCCGGGTCTACGAGGCGGTGTGGGGGGTGGCGCTCGACCCGCGCAATTTCCACCGCAAGGTGACCGGCACCCCCGGCTTCCTCGTCCCCACGGGCGGCACGACCACTCGTCAGGGCGGTCGTCCGGCGCAGCTCTTCCGGGCCGGTGGGGCGACCCTGCTCAACCCGCCGATGCTGCGGCCCGAGGTGTGACCGGCCGACAGTGCGAACCCACAGAGGGTTAAAGGCTCCTATTCCCGGAAAAACGGTCATTCCGCGCTATCTTCCCTAAGGTGATCGAGGCCTTCGGACTGACCAGCAACCCCCGCAAGGCGCACCCGCCCGCCGTCGACGACGTGACCTTCGAGGCGCGCGCGGGCCATGTCACCGCACTCCTCGGAGAGGCGGGCGCGGGCAAGACCACGACGCTCAGACTGATGCTCGAACTGCAACCGGGCCGCGGAATCACCCAGTTCAGGGGACGCCCCCTGCACCGCATCGCCCACCCCTCGCGTGAGGTCGGCGTGCTTCTCGGCGACGTTCCCGGCCACCCGGGCCGCTCCGTCCGCGGCCATCTGCGCATGCTGTGCGCGGCCACGGGCGTCCCGGCCCGGCGCGCGGACGAAGTGCTCGAAGCCGTCGGCATCGTCAGCCTGCGCGACGAACGCCTGGGCACGCTGTCGCGCGGCATGGACCGCCGTCTCGGCCTCGCCTGCGCTCTGCTTCCCGAGCCGCACACCCTCGTCCTGGACGAGCCGGCGAGGGGGCTCGCCGGCCGCGAGGCCCACTGGCTGCACCGCATGCTCCGGGCGTACACGGCGCAGGGCGGCACGGTCCTGTTCACCACCGCCGACCCCAAGGAGGCCGCCCGCGTCGCCGACCGGGTCGTCACCCTGGACGCCGGGAGACTCGTCGCGGACCAGGAGGCCACCGAGTTCGCCCGTACCCGGCTGCGTCCCCGGGTGGCCGTCCGCAGCCCGCACGCCGCCCGGCTCGCCGCCCTTCTCAGCAAGGAGGCCCGCACGGCCCACCGTTCCGTGGAGGTCGTACGGGAAGGCGGCAACCGCCTCTCCGTGTACGGCAGTACCACCGCCGAGGTCGGCGAGACCGCGTTCCGGCACGGCATCCTCGTCCACCAACTCGCCGACGAGACGGGTGACATGGGGCCCGGCGCCGACGCGGAACCGTTGACCGGGCCGGTACCTGAGGTGGTACGGCGGGTACGGGACGCGAGCGAGCCGGACACGGCGGAGGAGTGCCGGGCGGCCCGTACAGCCCTGACCGACGACCCGCGGGACGAGCCCGGAGGGGAACTCCAGCGCGCCGCCGGTCCCCCCGTCACCCCCCAGCCCCGGGCATCGGCCGCCGCCGAGCCGGTGGCCCGGTCGCGCACGGACGACGACAAGCCGACTCCGAGCGGCCCGTGCACCGAGGCCGAACCGTCCGTCATGGCCCCGCATGGGTCACCCGCGTCCGCCGAGGCGCTGCCCGACGACCTCGCGGCGCAGTCCAGGACCGCCCACGCCTCCGTCGTCACGTTCAAGGCTCAACCGGTGGCCGCCTCCACACCCCGGCCGTCGGCCGACACGGCATCCGCGCAAAGGCCGTCCCCGGCCGCGTCTCCCGAGCCGACTGCCCGCACCACGTCCCCGGACCCGGCGTCGGCCACCGTCCCCGCCCAACCGCCGGCCGCTACGACTCCTGCCCAGCCCTCGGTCACGGCCACCCCCGTGCGGCTGCCGACAGCGCCCGCATCCGCGCAACCGTCCGCCGCCCCGTCCGCCCATCGATCGATCATCACCGCTGACCAGCCAACCGCCCCCGCCCCATCACCCCATCAGCCGACCGCCGCTGCCGTCGACCGGCCGTCCGACTCGGCCGGAGCCGCCCGGCGATCGACTCCCGCCGCAACCGCCCAACCGACGGCCTCCGCCGGATCCACCACCACATTCCGGCCCCGCGAGGTGCCCGCCCGGTCGCCGATCGGTGTGGAGCCGAGCGATTCCGCCACCCGCGCCTCCTCCCGCCCGCAGTCGCGCGCCGTACCCGACGAAGCCCCCGTCCCCGCCGACGAGCCCCCGCACCAGCCGCAACCCGGCAAGCCCACGACGGCCGAAGCCGACGCCCTCCCCGCCCCGTCCCCGGCAGCCCCCGCCCACCTGGCCAAGGCCGCCGCTCCGGCAGTCCCCGCCCACCGGGCCGAGGCCGCCGCCCGGGACGTCCTGTCCCCCCTCCCGCCCGCCATCTCCGTGCGCAGTGCCCCCAGCCCGCTCCGCCCCCTGCGCTACGAACTGCGTCGGGCCGCCGGCATCGGCGCCGGCTTCGTCACCTGTGGAGCCGTACTGTTGCTGTCCGCCCTCACTTCCGTACTGCTGGCCCGGCTCGGGCACACCCCGCAGGAACGGCTGTTCGCGGCCTGGCCGCAGGAACTGCCGCTGCCCCCGGCGGCACTCGGTGCGGGTCTGCTCGGAGCGCTGGCCTTCGGGGACGAGTTCCGTCACCCCGCGTTGGCGGCGGATCGCGGCACCGTGCCGCGCCGACTGGGGCTGCTCACCGCGAAACTGCTGGTGTCCGGGGCCACCGCGGTCCTGCTCTCATTCCTCACCCTGGGCTGCGACGCCGAAGCGCTCTATCTCGTCTACGGCCAGGAGCTCGCGAAGGTTCCCACGGACTGGCTTGCGCTCACCGTGAGTTGGTTCGGGCTGGTCGTCGGCTGCTCCTGGGCCGGCGTGCTCGCCGCAGGCGTGTTCCGGTCCACCACCGCCGGACTTGCCGCGGTGCTCGCCGTACCCGTGCTCGTCGTGCCGGCCGTGCACCAGGCGCTGCGGGGACCGGGAGCACGGTTGGCCACCGGTCTCCCGGTGCGATTGAGGGAAGCGTTCCTGCTGCAGTGGCCCTTCGGGGGAGAGCGCTATCTCGTCGGCGCGGCCCGGGTACTCGCCCAACCCGTGGGCGGCGCACTGGCGTTGTCGCTGTCCGCGTTGCTCGGCACGTACCTGTTCACCACTCTGCGGGCGAGGGTTCGATGAACACGGATCGGACGCTTGCGATCCCGCCCCGCACACAAATCCCTGCAGAACACCCATTTCTTTCTGATAAGGCGTCAATTGCGACGGAGTGAGCGATCACCCTTTCGTGTGCTTTTCACCAAAGACCTCAAGGGAGTTGGAGGCAACGCCGACAAAGGATCCGTGAGTACCCTTGCGCACACCATGATGACCGCCGCCCGCTCCGCAGACTCTGGTCTGGTCGGCCCGGGCGAACTCGACCGCTACCCCTATGCGGAAACTCCCGTCACCGACCGTGTCGGTGCGCCCTCCTGGGAGGGCGCCGACCCGGAGCTGGGCCGTGTGGGCCGACGTGCCGCCGGCAGCCGTGGTCGCGGACTCCACGGTCAACTCGTTCAGCAGCTGGGTCAGATGATCGTCTCCGGGGACCTGGGCGCGGACCGTCCGCTGGTTCCCGAGGAGATCGGCCAGCGTTTCGAGGTCTCCCGCACCGTCGTCCGTGAGTCCCTCCGGGTCCTGGAGGCCAAGGGCCTCGTCAGCGCCCGCCCGAACGTCGGCACGCGCGTGCGGCCCGTCAGTGACTGGAACCTCCTCGACCCGGACATCATCGAATGGCGGGCCTTCGGGCCGCAGCGCGACGACCAGCGCCGCGAGCTCAGCGAGCTGCGGTGGACGATCGAGCCGCTCGCCGCCCGTCTCGCTGCCGGACACGGGCGCGAGGACGTCCAGCAGCGCCTGTGCGACATGGTCGAGATCATGAGTCACGCCATGGCCCAGGGTGACGCGCTGACCTTCTCCCGCGCCGACGCCGAGTTCCACTCCCTGCTCATCCAGGTCGCGGGCAACCGCATGCTGGAGCACCTCTCCGGCATCGTGTCGGCGGCCCTCCAGGTCTCCGGCGGCCCGGTCACCGGCTGCGAGCGGCCGAACGAGACGTCCCTGGCGCAGCACGCGCGGATCGTCGACGCCCTGGGCGCCGGCGACGGCACGGCCGCCGAATCGGCGATGCGCCAGCTGCTGACCGTCCACCCCGAGGTGGAGCGTGTGGTGCCCGCCCCGCGCGAGCACTGATCCGCGACGAGAGCGGTGCACTCGGCCGGTGCCGCCCCCGAGGGGCGCCGTCGATCCGGGAACCCGCTTCCGCCGGACCCCGCCGGCTCCTTCAAGGCTCCGGCGGGGCCCGGCGGCGGGGCGGGCGCACGGTGCGGGGCCAAGTGGTGCGGGGCCGAACGCCCCGAAGAGATCATTGACGACTACCTTTGCCCATGTCTGATCGCTTTTGAGTGCTTACGGGATGTGACTCGGGCCACGTAGATTGGGCGTAACGCTCTTGCGAACAGCGCGATGACCTAAGAGGTGACAGCCGCGGAGGGAATACGGACGCCATTCATGGCGCTGTGCATCTTCCCGGCCCCCGCCCGCGCCGTCGGCCCATCCCCAAGCCGGCGGTCGGCTCCAGTCCGTCCAGGACGGGGCCGGAAGCCGTTTTCCAACGTTCCGAGAGGTTGTTCGTGTCGGCCAGCACATCCCGTACGCTCCCGCCGGAGATCGCCGAGTCCGTCTCTGTCATGGCTCTCATTGAGCGGGGAAAGGCTGAGGGGCAGATCGCCGGCGACGATGTGCGTCGGGCCTTCGAAGCTGACCAGATCCCGGCCACTCAGTGGAAGAACGTACTGCGCAGCCTCAACCAGATCCTTGAGGAAGAGGGTGTGACGCTGATGGTCAGTGCCGCGGAGCCCAAGCGCACCCGTAAGAGCGTCGCAGCGAAGAGTCCGGCCAAGCGCACCGCCACCAAGACGGTCGCGGCGAAGACGGTGACCACCAGGAAGGCCACTGCCACGGCCGCCCCCGCGGTGGCCCCCGCCGCCGTGGACGATCCGGGCGAGGAGGCGGCGCCCGTGAAGAAGGCCGTCGCCAAGAAGGCGCCCGTCGCCAAGAAGGTGGCCGCGAAGAAGACCGCGACCGCCGCCAAGAAGACGGTGGCGAAGAAGACCGCCGCCAAGAAGGACGACGTCGAGATCCTCGAGGACGAGGTTCTCGAGGAGCCCAAGGCCGGTGCCGAGGAGCCCGAGGGCACCGAGAGCGCGGGCTTCGTCCTGTCCGACGAGGACGAGGACGACGCGCCGGCGCAGCAGGTCGCCGCCGCCGGTGCCACCGCCGACCCGGTCAAGGACTACCTCAAGCAGATCGGCAAGGTCCCGCTGCTCAACGCCGAGCAGGAGGTGGAACTCGCCAAGCGCATCGAGGCCGGTCTGTTCGCCGAGGACAAGCTGGCCAACGCCGACAAGCTCGCGCCGAAGCTCAAGCGCGAGCTGGAGATCATCGCCGAGGACGGCCGCCGCGCCAAGAACCACCTCCTGGAGGCCAACCTCCGTCTGGTGGTCTCCCTGGCCAAGCGCTACACCGGCCGCGGCATGCTCTTCCTGGACCTCATCCAGGAGGGCAACCTCGGTCTGATCCGCGCGGTCGAGAAGTTCGACTACACCAAGGGCTACAAGTTCTCCACGTACGCCACCTGGTGGATCCGGCAGGCGATCACCCGGGCCATGGCCGACCAGGCCCGCACCATCCGTATTCCGGTGCACATGGTCGAGGTCATCAACAAGCTCGCGCGCGTGCAGCGCCAGATGCTCCAGGACCTGGGCCGCGAGCCCACCCCGGAGGAGCTGGCCAAGGAACTCGACATGACCCCCGAGAAGGTCATCGAGGTCCAGAAGTACGGCCGTGAGCCCATCTCCCTGCACACCCCGCTCGGTGAGGACGGCGACAGCGAGTTCGGTGACCTCATCGAGGACTCCGAGGCCGTCGTCCCTGCCGACGCCGTGAGCTTCACGCTCCTCCAGGAGCAGCTGCACTCGGTGCTGGACACCCTGTCCGAGCGCGAGGCGGGCGTCGTCTCCATGCGGTTCGGTCTCACCGACGGTCAGCCGAAGACCCTCGACGAGATCGGCAAGGTCTACGGCGTCACGCGCGAGCGCATCCGGCAGATCGAATCCAAGACCATGTCGAAGCTGCGCCACCCGTCGCGTTCCCAGGTGCTGCGCGACTACCTCGACTAGGTCGGGTCGTACGATCCCGAAGGCCCGGTCTCCCTCGGGAGGCCGGGCCTTCGTGCTGCGGAGCGCCGTGCGCTGGATGACTCTGGGTGTTCCAGTACCACCCAGAGTGAGGAGGGTGCATGCGTCCTTCGTCTGCCCCGGTCCTGATCCGGCCGCTGATCCTGGCGGCCGTCGCCGCGGTCATACCGCTGGCCGCCCCGTCTCCGGCCGCCGCTGACAGCGTGGTCGTCGGCGGTTTTCCCATCGATGTCTCACAGGCCCCCTGGACGGTCGCCCTGTCCAGCCGTGACCGGTTCGGGGGTACCCGGGCCGGTCAGTTCTGCGGTGGTGTGGCGATCGGCCGGACCACGGTCCTGACCGCGGCCCACTGCCTGGCCGACGACGTCATCGGCGGTCCGACCGGCCGGGTGCGCGATCTCAAGGTGATCGCGGGCCGCACGGACCTGCTGTCCACACAGGGCCAGGAGATCGCCGTGACGGACCTCCGGGTGAACCCGGACTACGACGCCGACGCGAACACCGGTGACTTCGCCGTCCTCGGCCTCGCCGAGCCGCTGCCGGCGGGCGCGGTCATCCCGATGGCGGCCGAGGGGGACGCCGCCTACGCGCCCGGCACCGGTGCCCTGGTGTCCGGGTGGGGCGACATCTCGGGTGGTGGCGACTACGCGCGCCGGATCCACGCGGCGCGCGTCCATGTGCTCCCCGACCAGACGTGCGAGCGCGCCTACCCCGGCGGGCCCGACGGCACCTACCGAACGGGCTCCATGCTGTGCGCGGGGGAGGCGCAGGGCGGCCCTGACGCCTGCCAGGGCGACAGCGGCGGTCCGCTGGTCGCCGAGGGGAAGCTGATCGGACTCGTGTCGTGGGGGAGTGGTTGCGGCCGGCCGGGGAGTCCCGGCGTCTACACGCGCGTCTCAGAGGCCGCGCGGGCCTTGGGCCCCGGCAGTGCCCTGAGCGCCTCACGCCGCCCTCACAACCCCTCCTGAGGGCCGCTGCGGGGGGAACATGACGAAGGGCGGTCGCTCCCGAGGGGAGCGACCGCCCGTCACCGGCCTGTGCCGGAGCTGGCTCGTCGTGGGTGCGAGAGGTCAGCGCTCATCTTCGGAGGCGGTGGCCGGACCGGTCGTCAGCCGCTCCGTCTCGTCCTGTATCTCAGCGGCGATCTTCTTGAGTTCCGGCTCGAACTTGCGGCCGTGGTGGGCGCAGAAGAGCAGTTCTCCGCCGCTGAGCAGTACGACGCGCAGGTATGCCTGGGCGCCGCAGCGGTCGCAGCGATCGGCGGCCGTCAGGTGGCTCGCGGGGGTCAGAACAGTAGTCACGTCGCCTCTTCTCTAGCTCGACGAGCTGTCGTACCAGGGTCAACATCCAACCAGCCCGAAAACGTTCCCGCTCGGGGCTTCTCCTCGAAAAAAATCTTTCGAGGTGGCCGTCTGCTGCCGGTTGGCGGCGAATGTGCCGTAGTGCGTTTCTTCAGTGCTTACGGGTTCGCTCGGTTCATCGGTCTCATCCTCCCGGCTGGGTTGCCGGTTGTTTGTGAGGACGTGCCCGGAGCCTAAATGGTTCATGCCTCGAAGGGAACGTGATATGTACTTCACCCCATCGAGGGATCGAACACCCATGCGACCGTGGACTAGGGTGAGTTTCCTGCGAGGGTGGCGTTACAACGGCTCTACCAGGCCTGGGTACCCTCTGAGCGGCGACCGAAGCCGGCCCCTTACCCCAAAGGGGCTTCACTGAAATTCAGCGAGGAGCGAACCGCGTGACCGCCGATACGTCCGTGCCGTCCACTGCGCTGCTGGCAGGAGCAGACCGGGACGGCTCCAACTACACCGCGCGGCACCTGCTCGTTCTCGAGGGCCTCGAAGCCGTGCGCAAGCGCCCCGGTATGTACATCGGATCCACCGACAGCCGGGGTCTGATGCACTGCCTGTGGGAGATCATCGACAACGCCGTGGACGAGGCCCTCGGCGGCTACTGCGACCACATCGAGGTCATCCTCCACGACGACGGCTCCGTCGAGGTCCGGGACAACGGCCGCGGCATCCCCGTGGACGTCGAGCCCAAGACCGGCCTGTCCGGCGTCGAGGTCGTCATGACCAAGCTGCACGCCGGCGGCAAGTTCGGCGGTGGCTCCTACGCGGCCTCCGGCGGTCTGCACGGCGTGGGCGCCTCCGTGGTCAACGCGCTCTCCGCGCGTCTCGACGTCGAGGTCGACCGCGGCGGCCAGGTGCACGCCATCAGCTTCCGCCGCGGTGTCCCCGGCGCCTTCGCCGCCGGCGGACCGGACGCGAAGTTCGAGGCCGCGAGCGGACTGCGCAAGATCAAGAGGGTGCCCAAGACCCGTACCGGCACCCGCGTGCGGTACTGGGCCGACCGCCAGATCTTCCTCAAGGACGCCAAGCTCTCCCTGGACACCCTCCACCAGCGCGCCCGGCAGACCGCCTTCCTGGTGCCCGGCCTGACCATCGTCGTCCGCGACGAGTACGGGCTCGGCGAGAGCGGCAGCAAGGGTGAGGAGTCGTTCCGCTTCGACGGCGGTATCAGTGAGTTCTGCGAGTACCTGGCCACCGACAAGCCGGTCTGCGACGTCCTCCGCTTCTCCGGACAGGGCACCTTCAAGGAGACCGTCCCCGTCCTGGACGACCACGGCCAGATGACCCCCACCGAGGTCACCCGGGAACTGGGCGTGGACGTGGCGCTGCGCTGGGGCACCGGTTACGACGCGAACGTCAGGTCGTTCGTCAACATCATCGCCACCCCCAAGGGCGGCACCCACGTGGCCGGCTTCGAGCAGGCCGTCCGCGAGACCCTCAACGAGGTGCTGCGGGCCAAGAAGCTGCTGCGCGTCGCCGAGGACGACATCGTCAAGGACGACGCCCTGGAGGGCCTCACCGCCGTCGTCACCGTCCGGCTCGCCGAACCGCAGTTCGAGGGTCAGACCAAGGAGGTCCTCGGCACCTCGGCGGCCCGCCGGATCGTGAACAACGTGATCTCCAAGGAACTCAAGGCGTTCCTGACCTCCACCAAACGTGACGCCGCCGCCCAGGCGCGGGTGGTCATGGAGAAGGTGGTCGCCGCCGCGCGGACGCGCATCGCGGCCCGCCAGCACAAGGACGCACAGCGCCGCAAGACGGCTCTGGAGTCCTCGTCGCTGCCGGCCAAGCTCGCCGACTGCCGCAGCGACGACGTCGAGCGCAGCGAGCTCTTCATCGTCGAGGGCGACTCGGCGCTCGGTACCGCGAAGCTCGCCCGGAACTCCGAGTTCCAGGCGCTGCTGCCGATCCGGGGCAAGATCCTCAACGTTCAGCGGTCCTCGGTGACGGACATGCTGAAGAACGCCGAGTGCGGCGCGATCATCCAGGTCATAGGGGCGGGCTCCGGGCGCACCTTCGACATCGACGCGGCCCGCTACGGCAAGATCATCATGATGACCGACGCCGACGTCGACGGCTCGCACATCCGCTGCCTGCTGCTGACGCTGTTCCAGCGGTACATGCGGCCCATGGTCGAGGCCGGCCGGGTCTTCGCCGCGGTCCCGCCGCTGCACCGCATCGAGATCGTCCAGCCCAAGAAGGGCCAGGACAAGTACGTGTACACGTACTCGGACCGTGAGCTGCGGGACAAGCTCATGGAATTCCAGAGCAAGGGCGTCCGCTACAAGGACTCGATCCAGCGGTACAAGGGTCTGGGTGAGATGGACGCGGACCAGCTGGCCGAGACCACGATGGACCCGCGCCACCGCACTCTGCGCCGCATCAACCTCTCGGACCTCGAAGCGGCCGAACAGGTCTTCGACCTGCTGATGGGCAACGACGTGGCTCCCCGCAAGGAGTTCATCTCCGGCTCGGCGGCGACGCTGGACCGGTCGCGGATCGACGCATAACCGCTGCGCGGGCCTCGGCCGACCCACCCGGTCCCGCCCCACCCAGGGCGCCCCGTCGGCCGACAGCCTCCGCCCGCTCAGACGCGTGCGAGTCACAAGGAGTGCCTCGGGGCCCCGACGGATGCCGGGGCCCCGAGGCGTTTCCGGGCAGGGCGTCTGGTGCCCCAGGGCGGTGCGCGGTGTGTCGCGGCGCGGTGCACGATGCGTCGGGGTGCGGTGCACCGTACGTCGAGTCCGAGACGCCGAGACCGGATGACGGCCTCCTGTCGCTCAGGAGCCCGGCCCCGGCGCACCGTACGTCCGCACACCGCCACCTAATCGCGCCGAGCCCCCGAGCCCCCGAGCCCCCGAGGCCCCACGCCCCCACGCCCCCACCCTCCGACAGAGCGCTTCTCCACCTGAGGGTGGAGAGATCACGCTCGTCGAATCCACCTCTGATCCACCCTGGCGCCGATCTGCTGACCTGCGCTTTTCCGTAGCGTCGAAGGCGTCGGCAGCTCCCGCTCCCGGCACCGCCCCTTCCCGCTCACGGAGGCTCTGATGTCCGGGCTCGTCAACGCGTTGCTGATCGTGGCCGTGGTCGTCGTGGTGATCGCCCGCCAGTTCCGCGCCCGCCCCGTCAACACCGGCCGGCGCTGGTGGCTGCTCCCCGCGGTCCTCGCGGTGGTCGCGCTGCGCGACCCCGGCATACTCGACGCCCATCACCGCACCGAATCCGCCCTGCTGCTCGGCGCCGAGTTGCTGGTGGGGCTCGGGATGGGCGCCGCCTGGGCCTGGACCACCCGGATCTGGACCGAACCCGACGGCGTCGTGTGGACCAAGAGCACCAGGGCCGGCGCGATGGTCTGGCTCAGCGGCGTACTCCTGCGCGTCGGCCTCTTCGCCCTAGGCGCAGCGCTCGGCGTCCACCAGGACAGCTCCGCCCTGATGCTCGGCCTGGCACTCCTCCTCCTGGTCCGCTCCGGCATCCTCCTGTGGCGGGCGCAGTCCCTCCCCTCCGGCCCGTCCACGAGCGGCCCCACCCGGGCGTACGGTGACGACATGCCCCGGGTCACCAGGAAGGAAGCCGTGTGACGGAGAACGCCTGGACGCGATGGCCCTCACGTGAAGCGCTGAGTCGCTCGGGGGTCTCCCCGCCCCGGCGCACGCTGGCCTGGGGAGTGAGACTGCTCGTCCTCGCCCTGCTGCTGTGGAGCGCCTGCAACCAGTCACACGTCCACGGCTGGGGCGTGGCCGCCGCCGTGGCGGGTGTGCTGGTGACCGCGGTGGCGTCCTGGGGCTTCTTCCGGACCACCTACGCCCACCGGCTCGTGCCCTCCATGGTCCTCATCACCTTCCTGCTGGCCCTCGCGGTCGTGGCGGAGATCGCGGGATTCGGTGGACCGGCGCTCGTGATCTGGTGCGGCTGCGGCATCTCGGCGCTGGAGCGGCTGCCCATCGCGATCGCGGTGCCCATCACCTGCGTGGCTCTCGCCTCGTACTCCGCGTTCAACAACGACGTCTGGCTGACCACCGCGGCCACCGTCGCCGGCATGGCCCTCGCCGGTTACGTCATGCGACTCGACGCCGAGGCCCGTGGGCACGCACAGCGGCTGCTGGCCCAGGAGCGCGCCGCCAGAGCGGCCGAAGCCGAGTCGGCTGCGCTCGCGGAGCGGGCCAGGATCGCGCGGGAGATCCATGACGTGCTGGCCCACAGCCTCTCCGCCCAGATGGTGCACCTGGAGGCCGCGCGGCTGCTGATCGAGCGCGGGGCCGACCGGGAGCAGATCCTCGAACGGGTGGTGGCCGCCCGGGGAATGGCCCGCGACGGACTCGCCGAGACCCGGCAGGCCCTGTCGGCGCTGCGCGGTGAGCTGACCCCGCTGGAGGACTTCCTCACCGAACTGGCCGGTGCGACCGACGGCGCCGAGGTCACCGTCACGGGCGAACGCAGAACGCTGCCCGCCGAGGCCTCGCAGACGGTACGACGGGTCGCCCAGGAAGCGCTGACCAACGTCCGCAAGCACGCCCACGGCGCCAAGGTCAGGGTGCTGCTGGACTACAACGAGCACGAAGTGACGCTGAACGTGAGGGACTCGGGCGGCCGTCCGGGCGAACTCACCGGTGCCGGCAGCGGGTACGGTCTGCTGGGAATGCGGGAGAGGGCCGAGCTGCTGGGCGGGTCGCTGGAGGCGGCACGCGACGACGAGGGGTTCGAGGTGCGGTTGAGGGTGCCCGTATGACGGAGGGCGAGAAGAAGCCGGCGCGGGTGGTGGTCGCCGACGACCAGACGGTGGTCAGGGAGGGCATCGTGATGCTCCTCGGGCTGCTGCCCGGTGTGGAGGTCGTGGGAGCGGCCGGCGACGGCGAGGAGGCGGTGCGGCTGGTCGGCGAACTCTCTCCGGACGTGGTGCTGATGGACCTGAGGATGCCGCGCTGCGACGGCGTGGAGGCGACCCGGCGGATCCGCTCGCAGTATCCGGGGACCCAGGTCGTGGTGCTCACCACGTTCGCGGACGACGAGTCGCTGTTCCCGGCGCTGAGAGCCGGCGCCCGCGGCTACCTGACGAAGGACGCGGGCGGCGACGAGATCGTACGCGCGGTGGAGAGCGTGCTCTCGGGGGACGCGGGGCTGTCGCCGAGCATCCAGCTGAGGCTGCTGGAAAGGCTGTCGCAGCCCGAGCCGCCGCAGGCGCCGGTGGTGACCGAGGCGCCGGACGGGCTGACCCTGCGGGAGACGGAGGTCCTGGTGCTGATCGCCGAAGGGCACACCAACCAGGAGATCGCCAGGCGGCTGCACGTCTCGACCGCGACGGTGAAGACGCACATCAACAACCTGTTCGCGAAGACGGGCCTCAAGGACCGTGCGCAGGCGGTGCGTTACGCGAACGGGAAGGGAATGGTGCGGCCACCAGCGAATTGAGTCACCTGATGGGGTGAGAGACGGGGGAAGAAGAGTCGGGGAACTTCCCGATCTGTCCATCCTTGGGCATGCAGTCAAGCAACGGGCCTCACCGCGACGGCGGGGAGGGCTCCGAGAGTTCGGCCGAGCGGCGCGAGGACCAGGGTGAGTACGGCACGACCTCCCCAGAAGTCAGGTACGAGGACCCCTGGTACGACGCGCTGGCCTCCGGCTGGGGCGAGCCGGACGCCACCGGGATGCCGGCCCCGTCGGTGCCCGCCGCCCGAACGGAGCGGGAGAGGGCGGCGGTTCGCACCCGGGACGTGTATCTGGAGGTGCAGCGCAGTGCGGCTTTCCAGGAGGTGCGCAGCAGCTACCGGAGGTTCGTGGTGCCGGGGGTTGCCGTCTTCCTCACCTGGTACGTGGCGTACGTGGTCACGGCGACGACCGCGCCCGGTCTGATGGCGAGACCCGTGGCCGGCGCGGTGAACGTGGGGATGCTCGCGGGGCTCGGCCAGTTCCTCAGCACGTTCGTGCTCACCTGGGCCTACGCCCGGCACGCCAGGCTGCGCAGGGACCGCGCCGCGCTGGAGCTGCGCTGGGACACCCAGGAGCTGACCCGTGGCGCCCGGGGCGGTGCCCTGTGACGGGCCGTCATGAGACGTTGGCGCTCATGCTGTTCAGCGCCTTCGTCGCGGTGACGCTCGGGATCACGACGTGGGTGAGCAGGAGGCGGCATGGTTCGGCGGAGGAGTTCTATGCCGGGGGTCGGCTGTTCTCGCCCATGGAAAATGGTTTTGCCATCGCGGGTGACTACATGTCGGCGGCCTCCTTCCTCGGTGTCACCGGGCTGATCGCGCTGTTCGGTTACGACGGGCTGCTCTACGTGGTGGGCTTCCTGGTGGCGTGGCTGGTCGTGCTCTTCC
The DNA here is from genome assembly GCF_040703965.1 of Streptomyces sp. NPDC006655. Lineage (NCBI taxonomy): Bacteria > Bacillati > Actinomycetota > Actinomycetes > Kitasatosporales > Streptomycetaceae > Streptomyces > Streptomyces sp. NPDC006655. The sequence continues at coordinate 51,910 of NZ_JBEYJU010000049.1, forward strand.
TGGTGGCCGAGCTGGTGCGCAACTGCGGCCGGTTCACCCTCGCCGACGTGATCGCCGCACGGATGACCGAGCGGCCGGTGCGGATCGCGGCGGGCGCGTCCTCGGTCACCGTGTCCGTTCTCTATTTGGTGGCGCAAATGGTGGGGGCGGGCAGCCTGGTCACGCTGCTGCTGGGACGGACCAGCCAGGCCGCGCAGGCGTGGACGGTCATCGGGGTCGGCGCGCTGATGGTGATCTACGTGTCCCTGGGAGGGATGCGGGCCACGACGTGGATCCAGATCGTGAAGGCCGTCCTGCTGCTGGGCGGGACGGTGACGCTGACCGTGCTGGTGCTGCTGCGCTTCCACGGCGATGTCGACCAGCTGCTGCGCACGGCGGCGGAGCGCAGTGGACACGGGAAGGCGTTCCTGGCGCCGGGGCTCAGGTACGGCGGGGGCTGGAGCGCGCGGCTGGACTTCATCAGCCTGGGGCTGGCGCTGGTGCTGGGCACGGCGGGACTGCCGCACATCCTGTCGCGGTTCTACACGGTGCCGACCGCGAAGGCGGCCCGGCGGTCGGCGGTCTGGTCGATCGGACTGATCGGCGGTTTCTATCTGATGGCGATCCTGCTCGGTTTCGGGGCCGCCGCCGTCGTGGGACCGGACGTGGTGCGCACGTCGAACGAGTCGGGGAACACGGCGGTCCCGCTGCTGGCACTCGACCTGGGCGGCGGCGCGGGTTCCACCGGGGGAGCGGTTCTGTTCGCGGTCGTCGCCGCCGTTGCCTTCGCGACGATCCTCGCGGTGGTCGCCGGGATCACCCTCGCCTCCTCGGCGTCCGTCGCCCACGACCTGTACACCTCGCTGCGCAGACCGGGCGCCGGACCACGCAGCGAGGTGGCGGTGGCGCGCGCGTCGGCCGTCGGCATCGGAGTGGTGGCCATCGCGCTCGGCCTGCTGGCCCGTGACCTCAACGTCGCGTTCCTGGTCGGTCTGGCCTTCGCGGTGGCCGCCTCGGCGAACCTGCCGGTGCTGCTGTACTCGCTGTTCTGGCGGGGCTTCACGACCCGCGGCGCGGTGTGGGCCGTGTACGGCGGACTCGTTCCGGCCCTGATGCTGGTCGTGCTGTCCCCGGTGGTGTCCGGGAGCCCGGGGGCGCTGTTCCCGGACGTCGACTTCCAGTACTTCCCGTTGCAGAACCCGGGGATCGTCTCCATCCCGCTCGGTTTCCTCGCCGGCTGGCTCGGGACGGTCACCTCGGACGAGGTGCCGGACGAAGCCCGGCACGCGGAGACCGAGGTGCGGTCGCTGACCGGCGCGGGGGCCGTGTAGGTCCTTCCTACGGCGCCACCCAGGCGTACCGGTGTTCCGGGCGGCCGGTGTCGCCGTACTTCAGGGAGAGGCGCAGCCGGCCGGCCTGTTCCAGATGGCGGAGGTAGCGCTGGGCGGTGGAGCGGCTCAGGCCGGTCTCGGCGGCCACCTCGTGGGCGGAGAGCGGATGGTCGGCGCTGTGCAGGACCCCGCAGATGAGGTCCGTGGTGGGTTCGGAGTGGCCGCTGGGCAGTCCCGGCGCGGAGGGGGCGGGTGAGGTGCGCAGGGCGCCGAAGATCCGGTCGACCTGCTCCTGCCCGGTCAGGCCCCGGCCGCCGACCCGGTCGACGGTGCGGCGCAGCGCCGCGTAGGAGTCCAGGCGGGTGCGCAGCGCGGCGAAGGTGAACGGTTTGACCAGGTAGTGCAGCGCGCCCAGGCGCATCGCCCGCTGGACGGTGGTGACGTCGCTGGCCGCCGTGATCATGATGACGTCAGTGCCATGGCCCTGTTCCCGCATCCGGTGGACGAGTTCGAGGCCGGTCCGGTCCGGCAGATAGTGGTCCAGCAGGACCAGGTCGATGGTGCCGCGTTCCACGGCGGCCAGGGCCTGGGCAGCGCTGTGCGCGCGGGCGGCCACCCGGAACCCGGGAACCTTCCCCACGTACTTGGCGTTTATCTCAGCGACGCGGAAGTCGTCGTCGACCACCAGGACGTCAATCATCAGGCCTCTCCTTCAAGGCCGGCGAGCGTTAAGCCCGTGTTTCGTCTGCGCAGTTGTAGCGCGCGCAAAATGAGCACAACAGGTGCTTGCGAGCAAAAGAACGGCTTGCGCCCAGAAGACTGCTGCTGTGGTCCGTGCCACACCTACCGTCCCGGCCCATGAGCGCAGACACCAGCCCCGCCATCGAGCTGCGGGGCGCGAGCAAGATCTTCAAGACCCCGTCGGGGGGTCTGCACACGGCTGTCCGCGACCTCGACCTCACTGTCGGACGTGGTGAGTTCGTGGCCGTCGTGGGGCCGACGGGTTGTGGCAAGTCCACGACGCTGACGCTGGTCAGCGGGCTGGAGGAGCCCACCGAGGGCGATGTGCTGGTGGCCGGCCGACCGGTCGCCGGGGTCGGGGACAAGGTCGGTTTCGTCTTCCAGCAGGACGCCACCTTCCCCTGGCGGACCGTGCTGTCCAACGTGATGGCAGGACCCCGCTTCCGGGGTGTGCCGAAGGCGGAGGCCAAGGAGAAGGCCCGCGCCTGGCTGGCCAGGGTCGGTCTCGCCGCCTTCGAGGACCGCTACCCGCACCAGCTCTCCGGCGGCCAGCGCAAGCGGGTGGCACTCGCCGCGACCTTCGTCAACGACCCCGAGATCCTGCTCATGGACGAGCCGTTCTCCGCGCTCGACGTGCAGACCCGGGCCCTGATGTCGGACGAACTCCTGGAGCTGTGGGAGGGCACGGGCGCCTCCGTCGTGTTCGTCACCCACGACCTGGAGGAGTCCATCGCGCTGGCCGACAAGGTCGTCGTCATGACCGCCGGGCCCGCGACCGTGAAACAGGTCTTCGACATCGACCTGCCCCGCCCCCGCAAGGTCGAGTCGGTGCGTCTGGAGCCGCGGTTCATCGAGATCTACCGCGAGATCTGGGAGTCCCTCGGCGAAGAGGTCCGCATCACCCGTGAGAGGGGCGCCGCCCATGTCGCCTGACGTCCTCAGCACACCGGTCGTCGACACGGCCAAGGCCCCGGACCGCGCCCAGACGCGGGCCCAGGCCGCCCGCAGACGCAAGGCGATCGTGTACGCCGTGCGGGTGCTGCTCCTGGTGGCCGTCCTCGGCCTGTGGGAGGTCCTCTCCCGGGCCGGCGTCATCGACCCGTTCAACTTCTCGATGCCGTCGAAGATCTGGCAGCAGATCTGGACCTGGGTGACCCACGGCACCGCGCTCGGCTCCCTCGGCGAGCAGATCTGGTACACGCTCTACGAGGCGCTGCTCGGCTGGGTCATCGGCGTCGTCGCCGGAGTCGTCTTCGGCATCGCCCTCGGACGGATCGCGTTCCTCGCCGACGTCCTCGGCCCGTACATCAAGGTGCTCAACTCGATCCCCAGGATCGTGCTCGCCCCGATCTTCATGATCTGGTTCGGGCTCGGCGCCTCCTCCAAGGTCGCCTCGGCCGTGGTCCTGGTGTTCTTCCCAGTGTTCTTCAACGCCTTCCAGGGCGCCCGCGAGGTCGACCGCAACCTGGTCGCCAACGCCCGGATCCTGGGCGCGACCGACCGCAGGGTGACCCTCCAGGTGGTCATCCCGTCCGCCACCTCGTGGATCTTCACCAGTCTCCACGTCAGCTTCGGCTTCGCCCTCATCGGCGCCATCGTCGGCGAGTTCATCGGCGCCACCAAGGGCATCGGCCTGCTCGTCGCGCAGTCGCAGGGCACCTTCAACTCGGCCGGCGTGTACGCCGCGATGGTCATCCTCGCCGTCGTCGCGCTGGCCGCCGAGGGAGTGCTCACCTTCGCCGAGCGCCGCATCTTCCGCTGGAAGCCGTCGGACTCCGACAGCTGAAGCCGGCCTTCTCCTCCCGCACCGCCTCTCACAAGGACGTGAACGTCATGCGCAAGTCCGCCAGATACACCACCCTGGCCGCCGCCGGCCTGCTCGCCCTGTCCTCCCTGACCGCCTGTGCCAACGACGCCGCGAGCACGACCTCCAGCGGCTCCGCCGGCAAGGGCGACGGCAAGGGCACGAAGGTCAAGATCATGGTCGGCGGCCTGGACAAGGTCATCTACCTGCCGGCGATGCTCACCCAGCGGCTCGGCTACTTCGACGCCGAGGGCCTCGACGTGGAACTGCTGACGGAACCCGCCGGTGTCCAGGCCGAGACGGCCCTCGTCGCCGGGCAGGTCCAGGGCACGGTCGGCTTCTACGACCACACGCTGGACCTCCAGACCAAGGGCAAGGCGGTGGAGTCCGTCGTGCAGTTCTCGCGCGCGCCCGGCGAGGTCGAGATCGTCTCCACCAAGGCGGCCGGGGACATCACCTCGCCCAAGGACTTCAAGGGCAAGAAGCTCGGCATCACCAGCCTCGGCTCGTCCACCGACTTCCTGACCAAGTACCTCGCCGTCAAGAACGGGGTGAAGGTCAGCGACTTCTCGCCGGTCGCCGTCGGGGCGGGCGCCACCTTCATCTCGGCGCTCCAGCAGGGCTCCATCGACGGCGGTATGACGACGGACCCGACCGTGGCGACCATCCTGGACAAGAAGGCGGGCAAGATCCTCCTGGACATGCGGACGCCGGAGGGTTCCCAGAAGGCGCTCGGCGGCCCGTACCCGTCGTCCAGCCTGTACATGCAGACGGACTGGGTCAACAGCCACAAGGACACCGTCCAGAAGATGGTCAATGCGTTCGTCAAGACGCTCAAGTGGATGTCCACGCACAGCGCGGCCGAGATCGCGGCCAAGATGCCCGCCGACTACGCCCAGGGGAACAAAGCCCTCTACACGGAGTCCATCAAGAGCTCGCTGCCGATGTTCACCGACGACGGCGTGATGCCGGAGAACGGGCCGGAGACCGTGGAGAAGGTGCTCAAGGCGTTCAACACGAACGTACAGAACCACGATGTCGACCTGAGCAAGACGTACACGACGGAGTTCGTCGAGGCGGCCAAGTAGAAGGCTGCCCACGCGTACGCCTCAGCCGCGGGTCGCCCACACGTAACGGTGTTCGGGGCGGCCCGCGTCGCCGTACTTGAGGGTCAGCCGGGCGCGGCCCGTGCGCTCCAGGAGCTTCAGATAGCGCTGGGCGGTCTGACGGCTCACCCCGGTCCGCTCGGCGATCTCCTGGGCCGACAGCGGGCTCTCGGCGTTCATCAGCGACTGGCGGACCAGCTCGGCGGTGGTGGGGGAGTGCCCTTTGGGCAGCTCCGGCTCGGACGGCGTGGACAGGGCGCCGAAGATACGGTCCACCTCGGCCTGCTCGGCCTCGCCGCCACCGTCCAGAGTGCGTCGCAGCCGCGCGTACGCCTCCAGCCTGGCGCGCAGTCCCGCGAAGGCGAACGGCTTCACCAGGTACTGCAGGGCGCCCTGGCGCATCGCCGCCTGCACGGTCGACACGTCCCTGGCCGCCGTCACCATGATCACGTCGGTCTGGTGGCCACGCCGGCGCATCTCCCGGACCACCGCGAGACCCGTGTCGTCGGGCAGGTAGTGGTCCATCAGGACCAGGTCGAGGCGCGGGAGCGTCTCCAGCCGGTGCAGCGCCTCGGCCGCGTTGTGGGCCTCGCCGGCCACGTGGAAGCCGGGCACCTTCTCCACGTAGGCGGCGTTGACCCGGGCGACCCGGGTGTCGTCGTCCACGACCAGGACCTCGATCATCGTGCCTCCCTGCCGTTCGGTCATCGTGTCTCTTCGTCAGCCGGTGCGAGCACCGGTTCGAGTTCCGGCTCGGTCAGCGCCTCGGGGAGCACCACCGTGAACTGCGCGCCGCCGCCGTCCGCCTCGCCCACGGACGCGCTGCCGCCCTGCCGTTCGGCCAGGCGGCGCACCAGGGGGAGCCCGATGCCGCGCTTGCCGTGCGCGGGCGGTTTCTTGGTGGACCACCCCTCGGTGAACGCCAGTTCCCGATGCTCGGCCGGGATCCCGGGCCCGGTGTCCCGCACGCTGAGGACGACCGCGCGGTCCTCGGTGCGCAACTCGACCTCCACGCGCGCGTGCGGAGTGCCGGCCACCGCGTCGAGCGCGTTGTCGACGAGGTTGCCCACCACCGTGACCAGCCCCCTGGGGTCGACGAGCCGGTCCGGGAGACGAGTGCGGTCCGACACCCACAGGGCGACCCCGCGCTCGGCCGCGACCGTCGCCTTGCCCACCAGCAGCGCGGCCAGCAGCGGGTCCTGGATCTTCTCGGTGACCTGTTCGGCGGTGACCCGGTGGTCGCCGACCACCTCGCCGACGAACTCCACCGCGTCCTCGTACATCTCCAGCTCCAGCAGCCCGAGCAGGGTGTGCATCCGGTTGGCGTGCTCGTGGTCCTGGGCGCGCAGGGCGTCGATGAGCCCGCGCGTGGAGTCGAGTTCCCGGCCCAGCTGCTCCAGCTCGGTGCGGTCGCGCAGGGTGGCGACGGCGCCGCCGTCGTCGGTGGGCATCCGGTTGGCCACCAGGACCCGCTGGCCGCGCACGGTGAGCAGGTCGGTGCCGGTCACCCGGCCGGCCAGCACATCGGTCGTACGGCCGTCACCGAGCGCCTCGTCGGGGGTCCGGCCGACGGCCTCGTCGCCGAGGCCCAGCAGGCGCCGTGCCTCGTCGTTCAGCAGCCGGACACGGCCGCCGCGGTCCAGGGCGACGACCCCCTCGCGGATGCCGTGCAGCATCGCCTCGCGTTCCGCGAGCAGCGCCGAGATGTCGGAGAAGGCCAGGTCACGGGTCTGCCGCTGGACCCTCCTGGAGATCAGCCAGGCGGCCAGCGCACCGGCGGCGAGAGCGCCGCCCGCGTAGGCGAACAGCACGGGGATCGTGCCCAGCAGATGTGCGCGCACGCTGTCGTAGGCGATGCCCACCGAGACCGCTCCGATGATCCGGTGCCCGGAGTCGTACAGCGGCACCTTGCCGCGCGCCGAGCGGCCCAGGGTGCCGCTGTCGATCTGCATGACTTCCTTGCCGTCCAGTGCCTCCTTGGGGCTGGTCGTCACATGCCCGCCGATCTCCGACGGAGTGGTGTGGGACCAGCGGAAGCCGCCTTTGTCCATCACCACGATGTACTCCGCGCCGGTGGCCTTCCGGATCCGTTCGGCCTCCTGCTGCACCGGACCGTCCACGCTGGGCGGGGTGGTCAGGACGCCCTCGGCGATCCCTGGGTCCTGGGCGGTGGTCTGGGCGATCGCCAGGGCCCTGCGCATCGCCTCCTGGTCCAGCTGTTTGCTCAACGGCGCGAGGAAGAGCCCGGTCGCGAGCACCGCGACCCCCGCGGCGATCGCCAGCTGCATCAGCAGGACCTGCGTGAACGCCTTCCGGGGCAGCCGGGGGCGCAGACGGCGCGCGGGGGGCGTGGGACTCATGGCCACGACGGTACGTGCGCGGATGCGCCGTGCCTAAGGGGTGTGGCGCGGATCTCTTGACCAGTTCTTGGGAAACCGGGATCGACGGGACGAGGGGTGTTCAGCTCGCGAGGGCCGACGCCGTCCGCAGTGCCCGCAGCGACACCACGTCCATCCGGGCCGGTGACCCCAGCACCGCGACCCCGCAGCTCTCCGGACGCGGCGGCAGGGAGGCACCCTGGGCCACCTCGACCCGCCAGCGACGGCCGTCGGCGTGCACCACGGTGACGTGCCAGCGCGGAGCCGCGCCCTCGGTCCGTACGACGCTCAGCGCGCCCGCCCCGTACTCGCCCACCGCCTCGCGCACGAACAGCTCGGCCGCCTGGCCGGGCCGTCCCCAGGCCGAGCACCCCCGGGACCCGTCCAGCACCACACGGCCCTCCTGGGCGCCGTGCAGCACCTCCTTGACGGCATGAGCCTCGGCGCGGCCGTACGCGTAGCCGTACGGCAGCACGAGCACCGTCGGTGAGAAGCGATGACCACCCAGATGGGTGACCTCCCAGGTGCCGCGTACCCCCGAGGCGGCCAGCTCGGCGGCGAGCGGGCGGCCCAGCAGGGCGCAGCAGCGGTCGCGCCTGCCGTTCGTGCAGACGAGGGCGAGGGGGCCGCCGGAGTGCGGCCGGCCGCCGAGCGCGGCGCCGAACGAGCGGTGGTCGCCCGCGCCGAGCGCCGCGAGGTCGAGGCCGAGCAGCCGGTGCGGGTCACGGGTCTCGGCGCTGTGCAGCCAGAGGTTCCCCGGAACCACGTGGGCCGCGTACACCTGCCGCACGGCGGCCGTACCCGGGTCGGCGTGGCGGCCGGGGCGGCGGATGAGCGCGATCCGCACGCCGGTCCCTTCGGCGGCGGCCTCCAGCGCGCGGCCGAGCGCGGGGTCCAGATGGCTCGAGGTGAGCGCCTTGGAACCCCAGGGGCCCGGCTGTTCCAGCAGCAGCCACGTCGTCGCGGTGGCGGCGGTGCCGGAAACGGGCTCGTCGAGCATCCGGGAGACGGTTGCGCACCTACTCACAGAGGTGAGCCTAACCTGACTTCGTCCGCGGTGACTTCCGGCCCCGCCCGTTCGGCCGCCGAAGGGGTTACTCCGGCAACGGCTGCGGCGGCCTGGGGCCGACGTAGTGGCCGCTGGGGCGCATGCGCAGCGGGCGTTCGCCGTACTCCTCCAGGGTGTGGGCGATCCAGCCCGCCGTCCGGGCCACGGCGAAGATGGTCTCCCCCGCGGTGGCCGGCATCCCGCAGGAGGCCGTGAACACGGCCAGCGCCAGGTCCACGTTGGCGTGCAGCGGAGCGTGCCGCGCGGTCGTCGCCACGATGTCGCGCGCGGCGAGGAGGGCGGGCTCGGCGCGCGGAATGTCCTCCAGGAGGTCGAACAGCACGCGCGCGCGTGGGTCCTCGCCCCGGTAGAGCCGGTGGCCGAGGCCCGGGATACGGCGGCCGGCCCGGAGTTCGTCGGCGATCACCGGCACGGCTGTGCCCTGGTCGAGGACGTCGACCAGCAGCCGGTGCGCGAGTCCGCTGGAGGCGCCGTGCAGGGGCCCTTCGAGCGCGCCGAGCCCGGCCGACACGGCCGCGTACGCATGGGCGCGCGCGGAGGCCGCGACCCGGACCGCGAGTGTGGAGGCGGCCAGGTCGTGGTCGACGAGCAGGGCGAGCGCCGTGTCGAGGACCCGCAGTGCGGCGTCGGTGGGCTCGATGCCGGTCAGGCGGCGCCACAGCCGGTGGGCCAGGGGGCCGTCGTCGGGCCCGCGCCGGTGCTGCTGCGGCAGTGCGGCGACGAGTGTGGGGATCAGTACCCGCGCCGTGCCGAGGACGGCTTCCTCGGACAGGTCGAAGCGCAGCGGATCCTCGGCGGCCGCGGCGATGGTGGCGACCCGCAACCGGTCGGTGGGGGTGGTGTGCTCGGGCAGCGCGTCCACGGCCCGGCGGGCGACCGAGACCGTCGCCTTCGGCGCGGCGAAGGTCACGCCCCGCTCCATCCGGCCCGTCCACAGCCACTCGGCCACCTCCTCGTAGGAGTGGTGGGTGGCCAGTTCGGTGGCGTCGACGCCCCGGTAGTAGTACCGGTCACCGTCGATCAGCGTGATCCGGGTGCGCACCGACAGGTCGCCGCCGCCCGAGCCGGAACCGCCCGCGCTCTCCCGCCGGTTGCGCCGGGCCAGCGCCGCCACCTCCGCGGCGTCGAAGGTACTGGCCCGGCCGCCGGGTTCGCGCCTGCTGCTGAGCTGGCCGCGGCTCACATAGGCGTACACGGTCTCGGGTTTGACGCCGAGCAGCTCGGCGGTCTCCCTGGTGCTCAGCCGCCGCGCGGAGCTGTCGGGAGCGGGATGTTGATCGCGCATGGCGCCACGGTAGCCGCCTCGGCATACATTGATTCAATCAATATTGACAGCTTGTTAGTCAATCATGGACAGTCGAATCATGTTCAGGCAGCACAGCGGAGGCAGGACATGACCGTCAACAGGACCGCGTCGACCCTCGTCGAGGTGCCGCGCGGGCTCGCCGGTGTCGTCGTCACGGACACCGAAGTCGGGGACGTGCGGGGGAGCGAGGGGTACTACCACTACCGCCAGTACTCGGCCGTGGAGCTCGCCCGCACCCGGGGTTTCGAGGACGTCTGGCACCTCCTGGTCCACGGCGAGCTGCCGGGCCCGGAGCGCGCCGCGGCCTTCGCCGCCGAGACCGCCGGGCTGCGACGGCTGCCCGACGAGGTCCGGGCCGCCCTGCCCGCGCTGGCCGCGGCGAGCGGTGCGTCCGGACCGCTCGCCGGGATGCGCACCGCGCTCTCTCTCCTCGGCGCGGCCGCGGGATTCCGGCCGGTGTACGACATCGGGGCCGACCGGCGGCGCGCCGACACGGTCGCCGCGTGCGCTGCCGTACCCACGCTCCTCACGGCGCTGTACCGGCTCGGGCGGGGACTCGACCCGGTGGAACCGCGCGAGGACCTCTCGTACGCGGCCAACTACTTGTACATGTTGACGGGTTCGGAACCGGATCCCCGGCGGGCGCGGGCCGTCGAGCAATACCTGATCTCAACCATTGACCACGGATTCAACGCGTCAACGTTCACCGCGCGGGTCATCGCGTCGACGGGCGCCGACGTCGCGGCCTGCCTCGTGGGGGCGGTCGGTGCCCTGTCCGGGCCGCTGCACGGGGGAGCGCCCAGCCGGGCACTGGACACCCTGGACGCGATCGGGACCCCGGACCGGATCGACGGGTGGATCCGTGCTCGGGTGCTCGCCGGCGACCGCGTGATGGGCTTCGGGCACGCGGTCTACCGTACCGAGGACCCGCGGTCCCGCCTGCTGCGCGAGATCGCCCGGGACTTCGGCGGCCCCCGGGTCGAGTTCGCCGTCGAGGTGGAACGGCGGGTGGAGAGCATCCTCGCCGAGCTGAAGCCGGGCCGCGAACTCCACACCAACGTCGAGTTCTACGCGGGCGTGGTCATGGAACTGTGCGGCCTGCCCCGCGAGATGTTCACGCCCACGTTCGCGGCGGCGCGGGTGGTCGGCTGGAGCGCGAACATCCTGGAACAGGCGGCCGACTCGAAGATCATCCGGCCGGTGGCGCGATACGTGGGGCCCCAGCCGGAGGTGGCCGGCAGGGCCGCCGGGTAGCGGCAGGCCGTCGACCGCCCGCGGCGGCCACGGCGGGGGCGCGGAGCGCGGCCCCGGGCGTTTCCTATCCTGGACCGGCCCGCCATCCTCAGCCGCGTCAGGGAGGTCGCCCCTTGGAGCACCACCACCGTCCCCGGCAGATCCCGGTAGTGGTCCTCGCCGGATTCCTGGGCTCCGGCAAGACCACGCTCCTCAACCACCTGCTGCACCGCAGCGGGGGCAGCAGGATCGGGGCGCTCGTCAATGACTTCGGGTCCGTCGAGATCGACGCGATGGCGGTGGCCGGTGCCCTCGGGGACTCGACCGTCTCGCTCGGGAACGGCTGCCTGTGCTGCGCCGTCGACGCCAGTGAACTCGACCTCTACCTGGAGCGGCTCGCCAACCCGGCCACCGGGATCGACGTCGTCGTCATCGAGGCCAGCGGACTCGCCGAACCCCAGGAACTCGTCCGGATGCTGCTCGCCAGCGAACATCCCGGAATCGTCTACGGCGGCCTCGTCGAGGTCGTGGACGCCGCCGAGTTCGACGACACGCGCGCCAGGCACCCCGAGATCGACCGGCACCTCGCCCTCGCGGACCTCGTCGTCGTGAACAAGCTCGACCGGGCCGAGCAGGGCGGCGAGCGGGTCCTGCGGCTCGTGCGGTCGCTCACCGACCGGGCCGCCGCCGTCGTACCCGCCACCTACGGCCGTGTCGACCCCGAGTTCCTGTTCGACTGCCGGCCCAGTGAGGAGCGCATCGGCCAGCTGTCCTTCGACGACCTCCATGACCACCGCGAGGACGGCGAGCACCCGGCGCATCCGCACACCGGCTACGACAGCCTGTCCTTCGTCTCCGGCCGCCCGCTCGACCCCCGCCGGCTCATGGCCTTCCTCGACAGCCGGCCCGAGGGGCTCTACCGGATCAAGGGATATGTCGACTTCGGGCCCTACGACACCGGGAACCGGTACGCCGTGCACGCCGTCGGGAGCTTCCTGCGGTTCTACCCGGAGGCCTGGGAGCCGGGCGGGGAACGGCTCACGCAACTCGTCCTGATCGGTTCCGGCATCGACACCGCCACGCTCCGCGAGGAACTGGAGGCGTGCACGAGCGATGCCCCGCACGCCGACGAGCACGGCATGTGGGGCGTCCTGCGCTACGTGCAGGGCCTGGCGGACGACCCGGACGAGGTCCTCGCCCAGGACCCCCGTGAGGAACTCGGCCACGACTTCGGCGAGGCCCTGTCCGTGGCGCAGGACTTCGGCGAGGCATAGGGCCCTTCTGATGGATCTCCGCGGCGTCGCGACGCCCGGCACGCACGCTCGACGCACGGGGTGGCGGGCCAGGTGGCTCCGCCACATGACCC